>JBKPRM010000001.1:0-4510 GCA_046734555.1 Actinomycetota bacterium
GCCGACGGCACGGCTCTCAAGCTGCTCACCGGTGACGGGGAGGGCAGCCACAACGGGAACATGACCCCGTGCTTCTCTCCCGACGGCTCGAAGATCCTGTTCAGCCATTTCCTGTCCACGGGGGGCGTGGACCTCTACACGATGAACGCCGACGGAAGCGGCGTGACGCAGATCACCCGCTCGGCAAGCGCCGAGCTCGACCCTCAGTGGGCGAAGAGACGGTGATGTCCGGCACCCTCACGCAACTGGCCTAGGGGGAACATCGCAAGCGCGATCCCGCGAACCCTGGGATACTCCGCCGATGCGGTTCCACCGGGTCCTCCTCGTGGTGAACCCCGTCGCGAGGACCGTGGCCAAACCAACCCTCGCCGTCATCGAGAAAGCGCTGTCCGCAGACTTCGCGCTCGAGGTCGCGGAGACCAAGGAGAAGGGCCACGCGAGCGAGCTCGCCGCCCAGGCCGTGCACGACGGCATCGACCTGGTGGTCGTGTTCAGCGGCGACGGGACGATCAACGAGGCGGTGAACGCGCTCGCCGGCACCGAGGTGGCGCTGGCGGTGCTTCCCGGCGGCGCGACCAACGTGCTCGTCCGCGCGCTCGGGCTCCCGACGGATCCGGTCGAGTGCACCGGCGTACTGATCCCGAAGGCGCTCGACGACGAGGCGATCCCGCTGCATCTTGGGCGCGCCGACGGTCGCTACTTCGCCGTCAACTGCGGCGCGGGGATCGACGCCGCGGCGATGCGCCGACTCGACCGCAAGTACCCCGAGTCGAAGGCGAAGTTCGATCGGGCTGCGTTCCAGGCGGTGGCGTGGGAGCTGCTGGTCGGCTACGCGGGCAAGACGCCCGACCTCTCGGTCTCGATCGACGGAGCCGACGCGATGCAGGCGCTCTCGGTGATGGTCGGCCGCACCGACCCGTACACCTTCTACAAGGAGCGGGGCCTGCGGATGACGCCGGACGCGTCGCTCGAGAAGGGCCTCGACGTGCTCGCGGTGCGCAAGCTCAGCCGGCGCAACGTCCCGCGGATCGCGTGGCAGGTGCTCGGCTCGGCGCGCCACGTCCACGGCCGCGACCTCGAGTACGCGCATGACGCCTCCCACATCATGGTGACGGCCGCGGCGCCGTTCCCGGTGCAGGTCGACGGCGACCCGCTCGGCGACCACACCAAGCTCGAGATCGAGCTCGCCCGCGAGGCCCTCTGGGTCGTCGCGTAGCGCCCCGGGCTGACGCCCTGCGCTGTTGCGTATCCTGACCGCCGCACCCGGATCTGAAAGGTTGTGCCCCCATGTCCGAAACGTCCACGATCGCGCCGCACGGCGGCACGCTGATCGACCTGTTGGTCTCGCCCGACGTCGCCTCTGATCTGCGCGACGAGGCGGCGAACCTACCGAAGCTCACCCTGAACGAGCGCGAGCTGTCCGACCTCGAGATGCTGGCGGTCGGCGCCCTGAGCCCCCTGACGGGGTTCCAGGGCGAGCACGACTACCACTCGGTCCTGGAGACGATGCACCTCATCGGCGGGTTGCCGTGGGCGATCCCCGTCGTGCTCGGCGTCGCCGACGACGACCTGCACCGGCTCGGCACGGCCGACGCGATCGCGCTGCTGCCCGCCGACGGCGCGGACCCCATCGCGGTGCTGCGCGTGACGGGTCAGTTCAAGCGCGACAAGCACAAGGAGGCGCTGTCCGTCTACCGGACGGACGAGCTCGACCATCCCGGCGTGAAGGCGATGTACGACAGCGGCGACACGTGCATCGCGGGCGACCTCGAGGTGATCGCGATCCCGTCGCACGACGACTTCCTTGCGTACCGCCTGACGCCCGCTGAGACGCGTGCCGTCTTCCGTGAACGTGGCTGGAGGACCGTCGTGGGGTTCCAGACCCGGAACCCGATCCACCGCGCGCACGAGTACATCCAGAAGTGCGCGCTCGAGATCGTCGACGGACTGCTCGTGCACCCGTTGATGGGCGCGACGAAGGCCGACGACGTGCCACCGGACGTGCGCATGCAGTGCTACGAGGCGCTGTTCAGCGGCTACTACCCCCGTGACCGCGCGATGATCTCGGTGTTCCCGGCGGCGATGCGCTACGCGGGGCCGCGCGAGGCGATCTGGCACGCGATCGCCCGCAAGAACTACGGCTGCACGCACATCATCATCGGCCGCGACCACGCGGGCGTCGGGTCCTATTACGGCACGTACGACGCACAGCAGATCTTCGAGGAGTTCGAGCCCGACGAGCTGGGCATCCAGCCGTTGAAGTTCGAGCACTCGTTCTGGTGCAACAAGTGCGAGGGCATGGGCTCGCCGAAGACGTGTCCGCACGAGGCGGACGATCGCGTGTCGCTTTCCGGGACGAAGGTGCGCGAGATGCTGTCGAACGGCGAGCGTCCACCGCAGGAATTCAGTCGCCCCGAGGTCGCGGACATCCTCATCGCGGCGATGCAGTCGTGAGTGCCGTCCGGGGCGAGGTGTAGCATCCGGCCGATGGACGAGCATCCCGCGAACCGGCGCATCGACAAGATCCTCGAGCCGTCGTTCGTGCAGGGGCTCGGCGCGATGGAGCTCGATGACGTGCGCGCTCGTCGCGACGACTGCCTCGCCGAGCGCGAATACCTCTCGTTGCTCCGACGGTTGCTACAGGGCCGCGCCGAGATCCTGAAGGCAGAGGCAGAGGCCCGCGCCGAGGGCGGCGGCGAGCCACTCGTCGACCGGTTGGTCGAGATCCTCTCCGACGACGACCATCCGGTCAGCTCGCGCGGCGAGGCGGTGCGGGTGGCGGTCCCCGAGGACGAGATGCTGCTCGCCCGGCGCCGGGTCGAGCGACTCGCCTCCGACTCAGGTCTCTCCGATCCGTCCGTGCTCAGCGACGAAGCGCTCGGGGCGGCGATCGACGCGCTCGTGGCCGAGGAGCACCGCGTCTCCGATGCCCGCCGCTCGGTCATGAACGTCCTCGATGAGCTGCAGGACGAGCTCAAGCGCCGCTACAAGGACGACCCCTCGCTGTCCCTGCGGTAGTCCGGGCTGAAGCGGCGGTTGGCTACCCCCCGAACGGGTGAACCTCGTGTCGGCCATATCCCGTCGCAGGATGGGCTCCGCGAGCGATACCGCCGGCCCGCGCGAACCTACACGATGTGCTTTGCGCGGCACCCTCTCCGGTGTAGCGTCACGGCCCCCATGAACGTACCCTTCCTCACTTCCCGGGAGCGGGTCCGAGACCCAGAACTCCCTGAGCTTCAGGCTCAGTTGAACGTATTCGCACGCGAGGTCGGCGAGCTCTACGCGGCCGAGCGGACGCGTTCGTTCGAGCTCGAGATGGCGCTCGATGAGCTGCGCGACACCTACGTCTCGACGATGACCTCGTTCGCGCAGGTGGTCGAGCTGAAGGACTCGACGACCGCCGGCCACCTCGATCGGACGCAGCTCCTCGGGCTCGCGATCGCCGAGGCGGTCGATCCCGAGCTCGCCGCCCGGCCCGAGACGCGCTACGGCTTCTTCCTGCACGACATCGGGAAGGTCGGGATCCCGGAACACATCCTGTGCAAGCCGGGCGCCCTCGACGACGCCGAGTGGCACGTGATGCGTGAGCACCCGACGATCGGCGCGCAGATCGTCGAGCCGATCCGGTTCCTGGCCGGAGCGGTCGAGATCGTGCGCTCCCACCACGAGCGCTGGGACGGCAGCGGCTACCCGATGGGGCTCCGGCACGAAGAGATCCCGCTCGCCGCGCGCGTCTTCGCGATCGCCGACTGTTTCGACGCGATGACGAATGACCGCCCATACCGGCGCGCACTGCCCGTCGACCACGCCGTTGAGGAGATCGTCCGCGGCGCGTGCACGCAGTTCGACCCCGACATCGTCCAGGTGTTCCTCGATCTGATCGAGGATGACCCCGCTGTGCTCGGCGTCGAGCCGGCCGTCCAGGCCGTCTGAACGTTCGCAACTAGGCTGGCCGGATGCCGGAGCCGTTCGTCCGCGCCGTGCGCTCGGGGCTCGTCGAGTCGGTACACCTCGGCGATGTCGCGGTGTGCGATGCGAACGGCCGGCTGGTCGCGAGCATCGGCGATCCCGATCGCATGACGTTCGCGCGTTCGTGCATGAAACCGTTCCAGGCCGCGGTGTCGTTGACCGCGATCGACGTCCGCGTTCCCGATACCGAGGTCGCGGTCATGTGCTCGTCCCACAACGGGGAACCGGTGCACGTACGTGCCGTGCGATCGTTGTTACGCCGCGGCGGTCTCGGTGAGGGCGATCTCCAGACGCCGGAGGCAAGGCCGTTCGACATGGAGGCCGTCGTACGGACGAAGAGGCCGTCGCGCATCCTGCACGATTGCAGCGGCAACCACGCCGGCATGCTCGTGGCGAGCGCCCGCGCCGGCTGGCCGATCGAGACGTATCGCTCCCGACGGCATCCCCACCACCGGCGGTTGCTACCGATGGTCCGTGAGCTGGCGGACGCCGACCCGGTGGTCGGGGTGGACGGGTGCGGCATCCCCGTGCATGGCTTGCC
>JBKPRM010000002.1:0-3202 GCA_046734555.1 Actinomycetota bacterium
GCCTACGAGGTCGCGGAGCCGGCGGGAACCGCTGAGGTGGCGGGGGGCGGGGCGGCGGCAGCCGCCCCGCCCGTCGAGGTCACACCTCGCGCCGAGGCCCGGCCGCCGGCCTAGCCGGCGGCCGGCTCCAGCACCCGCACGCGCTCGGGCAGGTACTGCCACAGGTGCTCGGGGATCTCGACCGAGCCGTCGGCACGCTGGTGGTTCTCCATGATCGCGATGAGCGTGCGCCCGATCGCGGTCGCCGTCCCGTTCAGCGTGTGTGGCGTCTCGAGCGAGCCGTCGCCCCGGCGCACACGCGTCTGCAGCCGCCGCGCCTGGTAGTCGGTCGTGTTCGAGCAGCTCGTCAGCTCCCGGTAGCGCTGTTGGCCCGGCAGCCACCCCTCGATGTCGTATTTCTTGGCCGCGGGCGCGCCGAGGTCGCCGACCGCGATGTTCACGACCCGGTACGGGATCTCGAGCTTGCCCAGGATCTTCTCCTCGACACCGAGCAGGAACTCGTGCGCATCGGGGCTCTGTTCCGGCGTCGTGAACATGAACATCTCGACCTTGTCGAACTGATGAACGCGGAACATGCCGCCCAGGTCCTTGCCGTAGCTGCCGGCCTCACGCCGGAAGCAGGTCGAGTAGCCCGCGTATCGCCGCGGGAGCTCCGCCTCGTCGAGGATCTCGCCCATGTGCAGCGCAGCGAGCGGAACCTCGGCCGTGCCGACGAGATACAGCTCGTCCTCGTCCGTCCGATAGATGTTGACCTCGTCGGTGGGCAGGAACCCCGCCCCATACATCGCGTCCTCACGCACGAGCACCGGTGGGATCACCGGGGTGAAGTCCTCCTGCGTCAAGATGTCCAAGGCGTTTCGAACGAGCGCGAACTGCACCAGGACGATGTCGCCGAGCAGGTAGACGAACCGCGAACCGCTCGTCCTCGCACCACGGTCGACGTCGAGCACGCCGAGCAGCTCGCCGAGCGCGACGTGGTCACGCACCTCGAAGTCGAACGCGGGCGGCTCGTCGTGGTTCCGCTTGATCTCGACCGCGTCGTCCTCGCCGCCGTCAGGCGCCGTGTCGTCGGGCAGGTTCGGCGTCGCCGCGAGCAGCGTCTGCAGCGACACCTCGGCCTCGGCGAGCTGCGGTTCGAGCTCCTTCACCTGGGTGCTGACGGTGCCGACCTCGGCGATCAACCGCTGCTTCTCGTCGCCTTGTGCGGCGCCGATGGCCTTGGAGGCCTGGTTCTGCGCGGCACGAAGCTCTTCGACCTTGGTCGTCAGCTCGCGGCGGCGCTCATCCGCTGCGAGCAATTCGTCGACGCGCCCTTCGAGACCGCGTCGGGCGAGCCCAGCGCGGTAGGGCTCCGGGTCCTCCCGGAGTCGTTTGATATCGAGCATCTACCTCACACCTTCACCTGATCGGGTTCCTTCGTCTCGGTGGCGGCCGCGCCCGTCGACGACGAGGCGGCCTGTCCGGACGATCGCGTACCCGACCCGGTGCCGGCGTCCATGATGCTCTGGCCGTGGAAGACGCCGCCCTCCTCGACCACGAGGGTCTTGGAGGTGATGTTGCCGTCGATCCGGCCCCCGCGTGCGAGATGCGCGCGGTCCTTCACGATGATGTTGCCGACGAAACGGCCGCCGACGCTCACGTTCGTCGCGCGGATGTCGGCCTCGACCTGGCTCTGGGGCGACAGCGTGACGTCGCCGTCGGCGTTGATCTGGCCCTTGACCTGGCCGTCGATCCGGAGGCTCCCCGCCGAGACGACGTTGCCTTCCAGCCGCGCGCCCGCTCCGACGATCGTGACCTCATCGTTGTCAGCCATGTGCCTGTCCTTTCGCTCCCGCGGTGGCGACGGTACCGCGCCGGGGGGCGCCGCCTCCGCTTCTTCTCGACGCCAGATCATCGCGCCGCCGCCTGCTGCTCGTCGGCGTGCATCGCCTGACGGATCGCCTCTTCTTCCTCGCGCGACAGGTTGTAGGTGCTCTGCCCGACCGTCACGGGCTTCGCGTAGACCCGCGTCTCCTGGCGGCCGTTGATGCTCGTCAGCACGACGCCCGTGCCGCGCTCATCGAGGAGCGCGCACGAGAAGGAGAGCCTGCCGCCGACGTCCTCGAACGCGTCGTAGCGCATCACGCCGACCCGGCGGACGCTGCCCTCGATCTGCACCTGCTGCCGGTTGTCGGTCGCGTTCAGGGCGCGCACCGCCTGCTCGAGCCGGTCGATCTTGCCCAGGAGCGCCCCCACCGCGTCGTCGCCCGCGTAACTGCTCTGCTGCGAGCCGCCGCGTGCACCGCCGAAGATCACGAACACGATCGCGAGCAAGGCGAGCCCGATCGCGATGATCGCGACCAGCGTCAGCGTTCGGTCCGACAGGATCATGGCGGCTCCCTCGACGACCGGAACGCCCAGCGTGCGAGCGCTTCCGGGAAGGTCCGCAGTATACGCCGAGGCCTGCGACGGCCCCGTTCAGGTGACGTCGCGGCGCTGATACTGGATCAAGGAGATCGCCCCGAGCACCACGACGTAGACGACGACGACGGTCCAGGCGCGCTGGACGTCCATGAGGATCGCCGGTGTGGCCGCGACCGAGACACCGGAGCCGGAGGAGACGAGCTCCCGCGTGGGATCGACGATCGGCTGCTGACTCACGACGACCGACGCGGCCCGCACGAGCAGGTTCCCCTGGATCGTCGGGCGGAACCCCGCGATCACGCCCTCGAACAAGATGAGGTAGCCGAACAGCGCGCCGAGCGAGGACACCGTCGAGCGACCGATCATCGCGAGGACGTAGCCGACGAGCCCGAGGGCCATCGCCATCACCGAGACCCGGCCGATCGTCGTCGCCACGTCGGTCCAGAAGTGCGACGGCAGGAACAGGGTCGTCCCGACCGCCGCGGCGACGAGCGCATAGACGGCGGAGAAAACGACCTGCAGGAAGGCGGTGATCGCGCCCACGGTCACCGCGACCACGAGGGCTCGTGTGAAGAAGACCCGGGCGCGACGCGGCTCCCACGTGAGCAGCGTCGTCATCGTGTTGTTCGTCCAGTCCGCGCCGCCGAGCGAGGTGCCGAGCACCACGCCGAGCAGGACGACGAACGTCGAGATCCCCTGCACGATCACGTCGAGATCGCGCAGCTGCACCCCGGTGACGCTGGGCGCCGACGTCCGCTGGCAGTATTCCTCGGCCGATGCGTACTGCGTGGAAGGCACG
>JBKPRM010000003.1:0-4209 GCA_046734555.1 Actinomycetota bacterium
GGAGTGGATCGAGCGTCTCTCATCTCGTCACTCATCGGTCTTCCCAACCAAGGATGTGGCGACCGCGACGACAGGCGTCGCGTCGGCGGAGTTCGATGCTCACGCGTTCGCTTCGACCACTCCTCCGCGCGCTTGGGCGGCTCTACGGAAGAGATTGACCAGGATGAGCCCGGTCAGAAGTCCGAAGACGAGCGCTCCGCTCGCGCCGAAGATCGGGAACCGCTCATCGATGTTCCTCGAAATCACGTACGAGCTCACGAACCAACCGAGCGCCCAGGCAGGCGGATTCACGATCGCCCACCACAACGCACCCCGGATCCGATGTTGTGCGAGCACCAACGCTTGCATCGTGCCCACCGCAGCGCCGTTCACGGCACCCATGAGAACGAGGTCCGCGCGGCTTGTCCCGTAACCGACCAAGGCGGCTCCCAGGACCAGGCCGACGACCATCCCGGCGATCGTCGCTGGGATCCAAAGCCACGAGACGCGCTGCCGGATGGCGAACCACTCTGCCGCCCCGATGACGAACCCGACGATGAGTCCCCCGGCGAGCGCTGCCCCCAAGGAATCGACCCCGTTCACGACCAGATCGGCGACGTACCCGCCGATCGGAAGGCTGACGAGGATCGCCACTTCCCACAGCCACATGCGTGGGACGGCGGTCACGTCGATCCGTGCGCTCATGTGTCCCTCCCTTACATCGAGGTTGACCTTCCAGCGAGGGAACGAGTCCCTGGCGAGATCAAGAGCGCGTCCACGCGGTGAGGATGAACGAACGGTCGAAGAGACCAGATATGCGCGCCTGCGTTGGCTTACTCGACACGGTACAACCTTTGGTGCTCACCCCGTCGCGTCGGCATGATCGCGGCGCAGGGCGGGGCTGATCGGTCGAGAGCGCCCCAGTTTGAGGGTCTCTCCACGGCTCCAACGTAACTGGCCACCACGCACCTCGACTTTGGCCCTTCGGCCGACACCGAGAGTCGCTTGCTGCGGCTTCCGCGGGCCAGCGGGGCCGGCGTAAGCTGTTCGACGTGTGGCGAGACCTGAGTTGGCGGGGAAAAGTTGCATCGCTGAGTGGCCTAGCCGTGGTTTGCGCGTTCCTCGGCCTGATCATCCCGGTGGCCTTCGCCTGGTACATCGCCGCGCTTGCTCTGGTTGGCTCCGCGATCCGTGTGTGGCTCGATTCTCGCAACGCCACTTGAGAGAGAACGACTGCGGCCGTGCGGGCCGGCTATCACATGCTGGGCTGACCATCCTTCCCTTGCACGATGCATTCGATCGTCAAGCCGTCGTCGCCAACGGGACGGGCGTTAGCCCACGATCAGTCCAGGCGAGAGGCAGGAACGATGCCTTGACAGTTCGAACGTGCAGGTCAGCGGGCTCCGGGGGTGGGACTCGAACCCACAACCTACGGATTAACAGTCCGCCGCTCTGCCGATTGAGCTACCCCGGATCGAAGCCGAGCGAGTCTACCAATGGCCTGCTCAGCGACCCGATAGGCTCTCCTCCCCATCGACACGGGAGGACGTCGGATGAAGCTCCGCTCTCTGTTCCTGTTCGGCGCCGGTGTCGCGGCCGGTCTGGCGATCGCGAACAAGCTGTCGGAAGACGATGAGAACGTCGTGCACGGGCCGCAGCGAACCGCATCAGCGACCAACCCTGCGGTGCGTGCGCTCTCGACCGGCACCCAGCGCCTCTCGGGTCGGGCGACGGTGCTCAGCCTCGACGCGATCAGGAAAGCGCGGGGAGCGATCAGGGACCGTTTGGGCGAGTCGACCTACGACGAAGCCGCCTGGAGCTGACCTACCAGTTCGGGTTCCAGGTGACGCCGCCGGCACTCGCCGCGTTGCAGCTCGCCGAACTCCCGCCCACCTGGCCGTACCGAGTGTCGTGCGGCGGATCGTCCTTCAGGAAGAAGCAGTTATTGGACCTCGAGAACGCCGCGAGCACGAGGACGCCGCCGGTGGTGTCTCCGCTCACGGTCGTGGGGCCGGTGCTCGAGGTTGCGGCGGCGACCCAGGCAACGCTGTTGTCGACAGCCTGGAAGTCGGCGATCGTCGCACCGGCGTAGTCGCCGTCGGTCGAGAACACGACCCGACCTGCCGTGAACGCCTGCCTGATCGACGACTGCGCCGCCCGATCCTGCGCCCGGTTCCTCGCGCCGAGGAACGTCGGCAGCGCGATCGCGACGAGGATCCCGATGATGAGCACGACGACCATCAGCTCGATCAGGGTGAACCCGTTCTCGTCTCTCAGCCGTTCGCGCATATCGCCGCAACCTCCGTGGTGAGGCAATCGGCCGCACCCGGGGATTCCTTTATGCATAGCGCGTAGGGAGAACAGGCTATGCGGGGATTCCCCTGAGCGCGGGACCCGGCGATGCCTTACTCGAGGTAGTCGCGGAGCTTCTGCGAGCGGCTCGGATGCCGCAGCTTCGACAGGGTCTTGGATTCGATCTGGCGGATCCGCTCCCGGGTAACCCCGAACTCCTTGCCGACCTCCTCCAGGGTGCGCGGGTGTCCGTCGACGAGACCGAACCGCAGCTGGATGACCTTCTTCTCGCGCTCCGACAGGGTATGGAGCACGCCCTCGAGCTGCTCCTGCAGCAGGATGAAGCTGGCCGCGTCGACCGGGACGACGGCGTCGGCGTCCTCGATGAAGTCGCCGAGCTGCGAATCCTCTTCCTCACCGATCGGCGTGTGGAGCGACACGGGCTCTTGCGAGACCTTCTGGATCTCGCGCACCTTCTCGGCGCTGATGCCCATGACCTTGCCGATCTCTTCGGGCGTGGGCTCGCGGCCGAGGTCCTGCAGCAGCTGGCGCTGCACCCGGACGAGCTTGTTGATCGTCTCGACCATGTGCACGGGGATCCGGATCGTGCGCGCCTGGTCGGCGATCGCACGCGTGATCGCCTGGCGGATCCACCACGTCGCGTACGTGGAGAACTTGAAGCCCTTGTCGTAGTCGAACTTCTCCACGGCGCGGATCAGACCGAGGTTCCCCTCCTGGATCAGGTCGAGGAAGAGCATGCCGCGCCCGACGTATCGTTTCGCGATCGAGACGACGAGTCGGAGGTTGGCCTCGATGAGCTTCTTCTTCGCCAGCTGACCGTCGCGCTCGACCCGGCGGCAGAAGTCGTCGAGCTCGAGGTCGGTCTTCGGGCGGTAGCTCTTCGCGATCTTGTCCCGGCCGATCCCCTCGACCTTGCCGAACGCATGGACCTGGTGGTCGCGGACCTCCCAGACCTTCTCGACCATGAACTTCAACGCCTTGGGTTCGGGCTTGCCGTCGTCCGCGGTCTGGCGTTGGAGCGCGGTGGAGAGCTCGCCCGCCTGGATCCGTCGCGCGAGGTCGACCTCCTGTGCCGCGTTGAGCAGCGGCACCTTGCCGATCTCCTTCAGGTACATGCGGACCGGGTCGTTCGTCGGCGCGCGGAGCAGATCGACCTCGATGCGCACCTGCGTCGCGGCGTCGGTGTCGTCGCCCGGGACCTCGATCACCTCGACGCCCTCCGCGGTGAGGTGCTCCTGCACCTGCGTCAGGAACTCTTCGACCTGCTCCTGCGTGAAGTCGTCGACGGGGACCGCTTCGAGGAGATCTTCGGAGGTGACGAAGCCCCGCTCGCGCCCCTTGAGGACGAGTTGCTCTTTGACCTCATCGAGGCTGAGCGGTTCCGGTTCTCGGGCAGGAACGCTCATGGCTGCATGTGGGGGGCATCGATCACGACCGCACCAGTGTACGGAAGCGAACTCACGGTGACCGCTCCTTCAACCGGCGCAGCTCGCCGTCGATCTCGACCAGCTGGCGGAACAGTTCGTCGTAGTCAGCATCGGTCGTGGGGTTCAGGCGCTGGAGCCGGCCGCGAAGCTCGTCGCTGCGCCCCTTCAGCGCGAACGTGCGCAGGCGATCGACGACCGCTTCCGCGTACGCCGGTGTCGGGTCGCCCTCGAGCGGCTCGACCGTGAGGGCCGCGATCTGTGCGGCGAGGTCGGAATCGGCACCCCCCGTGAGAGAGCCGGCGTCCCATGCGGCCTCGCGCAACGCTGCGAGGAGCTTCCGTTGCTTCGTCGTCGTGATGTCGGTGTCGTCGATCGTCGATGCGAGCGCGGGATCGATGTCGCCGCGCGCGATCAAGCGGAGCGTCTCGCGCTCGACGCGCTCGCGTGCGGTGCCGCGCTTCATCGTGGTGGCGACCTCAGCGGGCCGGCC
>JBKPRM010000004.1:0-2519 GCA_046734555.1 Actinomycetota bacterium
GTCTCATGCTGATCGACCTCGCGACCAGCGCGGCGCGCGACCCGTGGCCAGATCTCCAGACGGTCGGTCGCGCCGGATGGTGCGATGACGCATCGCTGTGGTACGCGAGCACCGAGGGGACGGGCAACGCCTGCGGCCGGATCTGGCTCGACGGCCGCCGTGAGGAACGCTGGCGCGGCGACGCGTTCGTCGGCGACGCGATCACGACGCCGGCGTGCGTCAACACCGAGGACGCCGCGACCGTCTGGACGACGCACCAGGCGCACGGGTTGGCGCCCGAGCTGGCGATCTTCGATCACCTCGCGGGGGGATGGGCCCGACGGACGTCGTTCAACGACCGCATCACGGAGGGCCGCGTGTTCCCCGACGCACGCACGATCCGGTGGATGGGCGAAGGCGGTGTCGAGATCGAGGGTGTGCTCATGAGCCCAGCCGGCGCAGAGGGCCCGTTGCCGACGATCGTCTGCGTTCACGGAGGCCCGACCTGGAACTGGGGCTCCTACTTCTCCGACAACGAGCCGAACGCGGTGTTGCTCGCGTCGGCCGGGTACGCGTGTCTGATGCCCAACCCCCGCGCCAGCATCGGACGCGGGCACGCGTTCGCGCGGGGGGTGATCGGCGATGGAGGAGGTATCGACTTCCGCGACATCATGGCCGGCGTCGACCACTGCATCGCGGAGGGCATCGCTGATCCTGACCGCCTCGGTATCGCGGGGCTGTCCTACGGGGGCTACATGGCGGGCTGGGCCGTCGGACAGACCGATCGCTTCGGCGCCGCGGTCGCGGTGTCGGTCGTCGCGAACTACGTGTCGTTCCACCTCACGTCCGAGGTGTGGTGGTACGACCACGCCATCCTCGAGGGGGAGTGGCACGACCCCGGCAGCCAATACGCGGACCGTTCGCCCGTCACTCACGCGCATCACTGCGCGACGCCGACGCTGATCCTGCAGGGTGCCGAAGACCGGTGCACACCGCCGAGCCAGGCCGAGGAACTCTTCCACGCGATCGCCGAGACCGGCACGGAGGTGGAACTGGTGGTGTACCCGCGCGAGGGGCATGTGCCGATGGAACGTGCGCACATGCTTGACGCGATCGCTCGCACCCAGGCGTGGTTCGATGGCCATCTCAGGCCGCGATAAGGAAGGCTCTGCGGATGGATCCCCACCCGAAACGGATCGGTTTCTTGTCATTCGGAGCCTGGCACCCGACGGCCGGGATGACGAACTCGGCTGCGGAAGCGCTTCGACAGACGGTCGAGCTCGCGGTCGCTGCGGAGCAGATCGGCATCGACGGTGCGTTCGTGCGCGTCCATCACTTCGCACGCCAGCTTTCGGCACCCTTCCCGCTCCTCGCCGCGATCGGGGCTCGTACGAGCCGGATCGAGATCGGTACCGCCGTCATCGACATGCGATACGAGAACCCCTTGTACATGGCAGAGGACGCCGCGGTCGCGGACCTGATCGCGGGCGGTCGCCTGCAGCTCGGCATCAGTCGAGGGTCGCCGGAACCGGCGTGGCACGGCGCGGAAGCGTTCGGCTACTCCGTGGAGGCAGACGACGCGCGCGAGAAGACCGCCATCTTCCGTGCGGCGATCTCCGGAGAGGGCGTCGTCCGTGCCGACGCAGGCGGTCGTCCCGGCGACGTCCTCCTCCCGGTGCAGCCGCAGTCGCCCGGTCTTTCCGAGCGGATCTGGTGGGGGTCGGGTACCCGTGAGTCGGCCGCATGGGTGGGGGAGCAAGGGATGAACCTGATGAGTTCGACCCTATTGCTCGAGGACACCGAGGTCCCCTTCGACGAGCTCCAAGCGGAGCAGATCGCGATCTTCCGTGACGCGTGGGACGCGGCCGGCCACCCCGGGACGGCTCGGGTGTCGGTCAGCCGGAGCGTCATGCCGATCGCCTCGGAGCTCGATCAGCGCCTCTTCGGGCAGGACGCCAACGAGGACCAGGTGGGATGGCTGGACGGCGCCTTGAGTCGATTCGGTCGCAGCTATGCGGGCGCGCCCGACCAGATCGCCGTCGAGCTCGCCCAGGACGCCGCGGTGCAGGCGGCCGACACCTTGCTGCTCACGGTTCCGAGCCAGCTGGGCGTCGAGTACAACGCCGCGATGCTCGGAACCATCGCGCGCGAGATCGCACCTGCGATCGGCTGGCACGCTCACACCGAGGGCGCACGCGGGAACCGATAGACCGCGAGGCTCAGGCCGTCGTCTGCGGTCGCCTCAAGGGCGAAGCTCGGGGGCGACCGGAACGTCACCCAGGGTCAGTGAGGCGTCGGCCGGTAGACCAACAGCTGCGAACGGCCGTCGAAGGTGCGGGACTCGAGGAGATCCAGGTCGAAGTCTCCGGCCCCTCGGAGGATCGGGCTCGTCCCCGTCACACCCGAGATGACGGGAAAGATCGTTATCTCGATGCGGTCGACCAGCCCGGCTGCGAGGAGTGACCAGTTGAGCGAGAGGCTGGCCTGCGAGCGAAGGGGCATGTCCGACTCCGCCTTGAGTCGCGAGACGATCTCGGCAC
>JBKPRM010000005.1:0-2893 GCA_046734555.1 Actinomycetota bacterium
CGATCAAGGTTCCTCCCCGGAGCCCGTGGACGTGCGGAACGATAGGCAACCCCACCGGTGGATGCCAGTTCCTCGCCGAAGCGACCGGAACTACGAGACCGGGATCTTCTTGTCGGGGTCGACGAAGGGCATCTCGACCACGGTGGCGGTCCGACGGCCCCACTCGGTGTCGACCTGCACGGTCGAGCCGACTTTCGAGCTGCCGGCCGGCAGCCAGCAATACCCGATGTTCTTCCCCAGCCGCGGCGAGTAGATCGCGCTCGTCACCTTCCCGACCCGGACCTCACCGTCGATGGCTGGCCACTTCACGTTGGGGAGCGGCGGGACGGGGACGCCGTCGAGCTCGACGCCGATGATCTTGCGCTCGACGCCGTTGGCCTCGATCTTCTTCAGCGCAGCGATCGAGATCGACGCGTCCTCGGGCAGGTCATCGACGAGGCGGCCGAGGCCCAGCTCGTAGGCGTTGTTCTCATAGGTCATGTCGGCGCCCCAGTTGAAGATCGCGCCCTCGATCCGGCGGATGTCCGACGGGCCCGTCGGTCGCACGTTGAACGGCTCGCCTGCCGCCATCACCTTCTCCCAGAGCTCGGTGCCCTTCGAAGAGTCCTCGAGGTAGATCTCGTACCCGACCTCCGAGGTCCAGCCGGTGCGCGTGACGACCACCGGGATGCCGTCGATGTCGAAGCGCTTCCAGTAGTAGTACTTGATCTCCAAGACCTCGTCGCCGAGCAGCGCCTGCATCAGGTCCTTCGACTTCGGGCCCTGGATCTGCATCGGGGCGACGTCCGCCTCACGGATCGTCACGTCGAGGTCGGGGTAGGCGTTGCGCAGGCCGCGTGCGAACAGCAGCGCATCGCTCGACGCGAGTGCGAACCAGAAGGTGTTCTCGTCCATCCGCGTGAGGACCGGGTCGTTGATGATGCCGCCGTCGCTGTCGCAGATCAGCACGTACTTCGCCTGGCCGACCGCACACTTCGACAGATCGCGCGGCGTCATGAGCTGGGCGAACTTGAACCCGTCGGGCCCCGAGATCTCGAGGCAGCGCTCCACCGACACGTCCCAGACGGTGACGTCGTTCAGCAGCGCCTCGAACTCCGCCTCGAACGAGTCGTAGCGGATCGGGAAGTACATGTGGTTGTAGACGGTGAAGCCGAGCGGGGAATGCCGCTGCTCCGCTTCGTAATAGGGGGTGCGCCGGCCACGGGCGCCACGCTGCACCAACGACATGTCGAACTCGGCCACGATCTCCTCCTCGCTTGCGGTTGTTGAACCCCGCACACCTTCCGGACCAGGAGGAATCGCGGCAAGGGCGCTGCCTGACCCCGGGTCAGGTGGGTGCGCCCGGCTACCAGCTCCACGGGGCGACGGCGTAGGGTTGCGTCTTCGTCAGGAGCCGAAAGGGGAACCGCACGTGACCAACGAGCGCGAGGAGATGCTCGAGCAGAGCACCACGTTGTACTTCGGGCCGTGGTATCGGCGGTCGCCGTTCTTCGATGCGACCCGCCGCGCAGGGGCTACCGCCTACGACATCTACAACCACATGTACCTGCCCGCCTACTACGACGACCCCGACGTCGAGTACAAGCTGCTCAACGAGGGCGTCACGATGTGGGACGTCGGCGTGGAGCGAACCGTCGAGGTCAGCGGCCCCGACGCCGACAAGCTGATCGACATGATCACGTGCCGCGACCTGACCAAGTGCGCGGTCAAGCAAGGGAAGTACATGATCGTCACCGCGCCCGACGGCGGCATCGTGAACGACCCGGTGCTCCTGCACGTCGACGAGAACAAGTGGTGGATGCAGCTGGCGGACTCCGACGCCGGGTTGTACGCCCTCGGTGTGCTCGCGAGCAGCGGGCTGAACGCGCAGGTGACGCTGCCGGATGTACACCCGATGCAGGTCCAGGGGCCGCTGTCGGCCAAGACGCTCGAGAAGCTCGTCGGATCGGCGATCTACGACATCAAGTACTACTGGTGCGAGAACTTCGACATCGACGGGATCCCCGTCGTGATCAGTCGCACGGGATGGACCGCGATCCCGGGCTTCGAAGTCAACCTCCTTGACTATTCGAAGGGCGATCAGCTCTGGGACGCGGTCGCCGGCGCCGGCGAAGAGTTCGGCATCAATCCGATCGCTCCCTGTGAGGCTCGCCGCATCGAGGGGGGCATCTTCAACTACGGCTCGGACATGACGCTCCTCGACACGCCGATTCACATCATGGGACTGGAGCGCCTGATCGAGGACCAGACGCAGGACTACATCGGCAAGGCGGCGCTGGAGAAGCTGCAGGCGAGCGGCGTCGATCGCAAGCTCGTCGGCTTGGAGCTCCCAGGCGACCAGCTGCGCGCGGAGCTCTCACGCGTCTGGGACGTCGTGTCCGGCGGCAAGACGGTCGGCAAGGTCACCGACGCCGTGTGGTCGCCCGGCCTGCAGAAGAACATCGGCTACGTCTGGGTGCCGATCGACATGGCGGACCCCGGTACGAAGCTCGAGATCGTCACGGAGCGCGGCGAACACATCGAGGGAACGACGGCTTCGATCCCGTTCGTCGATCCCCGCAAGGAGGCTCCGGCCGCCAAGCTCGCGTAACTCGGAGAACCGGACCCGTTGCGGATCAGCCTAGGAAGCGGGCGACCGGGAACCGGAAGCTCGACCCGCGTTCTGGAGTCGGATGGAGCCGGCGACGACGACGTTTCCCCTCGCAACTCCGCTAGTCGGACAGGACGCGGTAGCGCAGGTGCGTGACGCCCTCGGACGGGACCACGCGGGTCTGTTCGAGGCGGATCGGACCGTCGAAGCCATCGAACAGACGGACGCCGGCCCCGAGCAGGAGCGGCGTCACGCTCACTTGGATCTCGTCAAGTCTGCGCAGTCGAAGCAGCTGCTGCGCGA
>JBKPRM010000006.1:0-6991 GCA_046734555.1 Actinomycetota bacterium
GTTCGTAGCGCGGCGAACCCTTCAACGGGTTGGCCCACACCACCCGATACGCCAGGCGCCGGAGGCGGGCCATCTGGGTCCGCAGCAACTGCGGGTCGCCGCGCGCGAGCCCGTCCGAGCACAGCACGATCACGGCCCCACGGAGCGCGGCACGCTGGCTCCAGCCGTCGAGCAGCGTCTTCAGCGACTCCCCGATCCGCGTGCCGCCCTCCCAGTCGGCGACGAGTCGCCCGATCTCGTGCATCGCCCGATCCGGGTCCTTCGCACGCAGCACGCGTGTGACGCGAGTCAGGCGTGTGCCGAAGCAGAACACCTCGACGCGGCGCCCGGCGGCCATCGCCGCGTAGCCGAACTGCAGCAACGCACGCGAGTAGGGCGCCATCGAGCCCGAGACATCGAGGATCAACACCAGGGGTCGCGTGCGCGTGCGGCGCGATCGCCACGCGCGGACGAACGGCTCACCCTGGGTGCGCAGGGACCGACGGAGCGTCCGCCGGACATCGAGCGTCGAGCCCTTGTTCGACGCGCGCATCCGGCGCGTCCGCTCGATCGGCACGTGGATCGTCAGCTCACGGATCAGCTTCGCGACCCGTTGGCGTTCCTCCTCGCTCAGGTACGCGAACGACTTCGTGCGCAAGATCTCGACCGCAGATGCGACGAGCCGGAGAGCGGCCTCATCATCGGTCGACTCCACGCCGGCCTCGTCGCGCTCGACCGGCGTCGCGATGGCGGGAGCGTCGCTCGCGACGCCTTCGCCGAGCTCGAGGTCCTCCGGATCCGGCGGCAGGTCGAACTCGAGCGACAGCTCCGGCTCTTCCTCGGGCCGAAGCGTCCGGAACCACGACTCGAACACATCCTCGAAGGTGTCGAGGTCGTTGCGACTCGCGACCAGCGTCGCGCGGGCGGTCCAGTACAGCGACGTGCGGTCCGTCAGACCGATCGCCTCAACGCCGCGGACGAAGGTCAAGATCCGTCCGGTCCCGACGGGCAACCCGCGCCCGCGTAGGGAGCGGCCGAGCCTGACCAGGGGCGGAACGGGACCGTCAGCCATCCTCCCCGACCACCTCGGCGAGGCGGGGCGCGACGAGCGCCTGGTCCTCGTGGTCCTTCACGACGGCGCCGAGCGTGTCGCCGGCGACCCCGACGTGCAGCCGTTCCGCCCCGAGGAACGCGAGCGCGTTCGCCCAGTCGATGGTCTCGGCGACGCCCGGCGTCTTCGCGAGATCCAGCGTGCGCAGCCGTTCCACGGCGCCGGCGACGTCGCGAGCGAGCGCGTCGCTCACGTGCGGCGCGCGGGCACGCACGATCGCGACCTCGCGGTCGAGATCGGGGTGGTCGATCCAGTGGTAGAGGCAGCGGCGCTTCAACGCGTCGTGCAGCTCGCGCGTGCGGTTCGACGTCACGATCACGGCCGGCGGCGTCTCGGCCGCGATGCGCCCGACCTCGGGGATCGTCACCGCGAACTCCGACAAGATCTCGAGCAGGAACGCCTCGAACTCGTCGTCGGCGCGGTCGAGCTCGTCGACCAACAGCACCGCACGGTCGCCCGCCCGGATCGCCGAGAGCAATGGGCGCTCCACGAGGAACTCGGGTCCGAACAGGTCCTCCACGTGGGTGTCCGCCTCGGCAGCGTCCATCGCACGGACCGCGATCAGCTGGCGCGAGTAGTTCCATTCGTAGAGCGCCTGGGAGGCGTCGATACCCTCGTAGCACTGCAGCCGGATCAGCTCGCGTCCGAGCAATGAGGACAGCACTTTGGCCACCTCGGTCTTGCCGACGCCGGCCTCGCCTTCGAGCAACAACGGCTTACCGAGCGACAAGGAGAGGTAGATCGCGGTCGAGAGGCCGCGATCCGCGAGGTAGGCCTGGTCACGGAGCCCCGTGGTGAGCTCGTCGACGGTCGAAGGGACGCTCGGCATCCCGCAAGCCTACCGACAACGGCTACGCGGGAGGCTTCTGGGGCGTCGCGATGATCGGCGGCGACTTGATCGAGCGCTCCCCCATGCGGGTCAGCACCCGTGCGCGCAGCAACCGCTCGACGTCGATGCGATGGCTCGGGACGGTCTCAGCCGCGATCCTGATCACCTGGGCGACGTCGGTGAGCTGCGTTACCCCGAGCACCTGCGGCGGTTGCCGCAACCACCCCTCGAAGGGCTCCTCGTGCTCGACCTCGCCGAGCAGCTCCTCGAGAACCTGTCGGACCTTGTCGGGGTCCTCGTCGAGGGCGACCGGCACGTCGACGACGGCTCGTCCCCAGCCGCGCGTCCGGTTGTTCGTGATCTCGATCACACCGTTGGGCACCATCGACAGCGTTCCGTCGTACTGGCGCACGGACGTCGTCCGCAGCGTGAGCGCCTCGATCGTCCCCGAGACCGTTGCCGCCCCGGTCGTGAGGTCGACGGTGTCGCCGACGTCGTACTGCCCTTCGATGAAGATGAACAGCCCACTCAGCGCATCGCGCACGATCGTCTGCGCACCGAACCCGAGCGCGATGCCCGCGATCCCCGCCGACGCGATGATCGGCGTGATGTCGACGCCGAGCGCTTTGAGGAGCGTCAAGACGAAGATGAACCACGCGATCACGACGATGACGCCCGAGATCAGCCCCGTGACCGTCGCGACGCGACGTTGGCGCCGCCCCTCCGCGTCGTCGCCCCCACCTTTCGCGCGGCGCCGGTACCGAGCGACCCACCGGCGGGAGACGACCGTCAGCACGAGCGCGATCACGAAGGTGGCGCCGAGCTCCCACCCGTGCAGGTGGAACCAATCCAACGTGAACGGCTGCGGCTCAACCTGTGCGAGCGGCATCAGGCCCGACCCTAGCAAGCGGCGCGGTCAGGCCAGCGCTTCCTCCAACGCGCGTTCGACCAGCACCTTCACCAGCATCCGCCGGTACGCCGCGGACGCGAAGGCATCATCGGGGGGCGCGGTGCCTTCGTCGGCGTGCGCCGCCGCCGTGGCCGGATCCGCCCCCGACGCGAGCGCTGCCTCGACGGCCGTTGCGCGCAGCGGCGCGAGACCCATGTTCGTGAGGGCGACCCGGGCACCGCCCTCGGCGCGCACGGCCGAGACGCCGACCAGCGCCCAGTCCTGTGCTCGCCGGTTGAACTTCAAGAAGCTCCATCCCTCGTCGGGGCGCGGGATCCGGATCTCCGTCAGCACTTCGTCGGATGTGAGCGCCGTCTCGAAGAGCCCCGTGAAGAACTCGCCCGCCGGGATCGAGCGCGTCGCCCCGCCGGCTCCCGTCGCGACGAGGGTCGCATCGAGCGCCAGGAGGACGCAGGGCATGTCGCCGGCCGGGTCGCCGTGCGCGAGCGAACCACCCACCGTCCCGACATGGCGGACGGCCGGATCGCCGATCTGGGCGGCGGCGTAAGAGGCGATCGGCACCAGGTCGTGCAACAGCTCGCTGTTCGCGACGTCATGGTGACGGGTGAGCGCCCCGACCGCCACGTGGTCGCCCTCCTGGCGGATGTACGAGAGCTCGTGCAGCCGGCCGATGTCGACGAGCGTCGACGGTCGCGCGACGCGAAGCTTCATCGCCGGAAGCAGCGAGTGGCCACCGGCGAGGAGCTTCGCGTCGGGATCAGCCGCCAAGGCCGCGACCGCGTCTTCGACCGACGTCGCGCGCACGTAGTCGAACGGCGCGGGGATCACGCGGTACCTGCATGTGCCGCGTCGAGGATCGCGGCGACGATGTTGTGGTAGCCGGTGCAGCGACAGAGGTTGCCCTCGAGGGACTCGCGTACCTCGTCCTCCGTCGGAGCCGGGTTCTCCTGGAGGAAGCTCGCCGCCGCCATGATCATGCCGGGCGTGCAGAACCCGCATTGCAGGCCGTGGTGGCGATGGAACGCGTCCTGGAGCGGGTGCAGCTCCCCGTCGACCGGCGCCATGCCCTCGATCGTCGTCACGTCGCGACCGTCGGCTTGGACGGCGAGGATCGTGCACGACTTGGCCGACTCGCCGTCGAGATGCACCGTGCAGGCGCCACAGGAGGACGTGTCACACCCGATGTTCGTGCCCACCAGACCGAGGTGCTCTCGGATGAAGTAGACGAGCAAGGTGCGAGGCTCGACGTCTGCGCGACGGGCCTCGCCGTTGACGGTGACGCTGATCGTCGTCACGGGCAGCACCCTACCCGCGCCGCCCGATCGCGGCGTGCTACCAGCTGTCCCGGCCGGCGGCGAGCGCCGCCACCCCGGTGCACCGGCGGCCCGTGCCGTACCTGGCGGTCCCGCTCGAGGACAATGCGACCCAGTAGCAGGACCCCTCCGGCCCGTGGACGGCGGCCGACCACGCAGCCGCGCTCGCGAACACGCTCACCACCGACGGTCCGGTCGAAGGGCCGTCGATGAACACGACGTCGTGCTCGACGGTCCCGAGCGCGGTCGCGGTCGCCTCCTGGAGGGAGGAGGTCCGCGCGACCTGCATCGCCGCACTCATCGCCGCCGATGCCGTCTCCCGGGCGTGCTCGTCGAGCAAGCCGTTCATGACGCGGTTCGAGGCGCGGATCGGGATCGCCGACGCGGGCGCCTGCACGGCGGCAGCCGCCTCCGCTTCCCTGGCGGCGACCTGCGCCGACCTGGCGCCGGACCGCCGGACATCAGCCGCCCGTTGCTGACCCACGACCCAGGACGCGAAGGTGACCGTGAGCGCCAGCCAGACGATCGTCACGGTGATCGCGCGCACGCCGAACGGCGAGATCCGCCGTGTCCGGGGCATCTCGGTCGCGATCAGGCTGAAGGCATCGTCCATCACGCGCAGGTATCGGACGCAGGTAGAGCTGGGTGAAGCCCGGGGCGGCCCGCGGTCAGCTCGCCGCCGGCCAAGCCGGCCTCGACGCTTCCAACGCGGCGTCGCCGGTGCAGACGGGTCCGGTGCCGTAGGTGACGCCCGCGGCCGCAACGTGCGCGTACAGGCACGTGCCCGAGGACGAGTAGATCGCGAGACCCACCCCCTGTGCCGTGCTCTTCACGCTGACCGTGTTGGGCTCGGTCGAGGCATCCGACGTGTACGTGAACGTCGGCTCGTAGGCCTTGAGGGACTGCGGCGTCACGTCTGCGAACGATCCCGACGTCACGTAGACCCCTTGCACCGACTGGATCGCGGAGGTCCCTGTCAGCTGCGCCTGCACGTCCTGGGCGTGATCGATCGCCGCGGTTTCCTCCGAGGCCGCCTGCTGCCCCGAGGTCGACATGAAGTGGAAGAGCCCCCAGATCAGGAAGGCGGCGACCACGAGACCGAGGATCCCGACGATGAGCCGCGTCTGTTCGAAGGAACCACCCTTGCGGGCGTGGCTCGGCTTGACGCGCGCGGGCAGGCCCGTCGCCCGGGGTGCAGCATGCCGCGGCGCCGCGGCCACTCGGCCACGACGCTTCTTCCCGTGTTGACCCAGGGAAAAGGACTCGTCCATACGCTGCAGGTATCGGCCTCGGCGGCGGCCGGCTGAGTCGCCGTGTCGCCCGGGGTCGGGGCTACCATCGTAGCCAGTGAGCGAGATCACCGACGTCTTGGACGCTCTGGAGGGGCTTCGCGATGCGGGCCAACGGATGGCGTTGGCCACGATCGTCGCCGTCCGGGGTTCCACCTACCGGCGCCCGGGCGCCCGGCTGCTCGTCCCGGAAGAGGGCGCGCCGATCGGGAACATCTCCGGCGGCTGCCTCGAGGGTGACGTCGCGGACCTGGCTCGCGTCGTGATGCGAGACGGCGAGGCCAGGCTCGCCGGCTGGGACCTCACGGCGGATGACGACGACGTGTGGGGTCTCGGGCTCGGCTGCAACGGCGCGATCGAGGTGTTCATCGAGCCGGCGGAGCGAGCAGTGGCCGTCACGAAGGCGCTCCGGGAGGCGCTCGATCAACAGCGGCCGATCAGCGTGATCACCGCCCTCGGATCGGAGGCGACGGGTGTCGAACCGGGCGCGCGGCTGATCGTGCGCCCGGACGGATCGACGGAGGGTTCCTTGGGCGATCAGGGTCTCGACGGTGAGGCGACCGTCGCCGCCAAGGAGCTCCTGAGCCTCGGGCGCTCCGAGATCCGGACGTTCGCGAACGCCACGCGAGCCTTCGTCGAGGTGCTCGAGCCACCGCTTCGGCTCGTGATCTGCGGAGCCGGGCACGACGCGATCCCGCTCGGCCGCGCTGCGGCGGGGATCGGGTGGCGACCCGTCGTCGTTGATGACCGCAGCGCGTTCCTCACCAACGAACGGTTCCCCGAGGTCTTCGCGTTGGTCCACGTGGACGACCCGTTCGACGTCTCGGTTCGGGCGTCGATCGACGAGCGAACGTGCGCGGTGGTCATGACGCACAACTACCTCCGCGATCGCGACTACCTCCGCGGTCTGCTTCGCACCGACGCGGGCTACATCGGCATGCTCGGCCCTGCGGCCCGCACCCAACGGATCCTGATGGACCTCGCCGAGGAAGGCGTCGAGATCACCGATGCGGACCGGCGCCGGATCCACGGGCCGGCCGGGTTGGACGTCGGGGCGGAAGGCCCGGACGAGGTGGCGCATGCGATCGTCGCCGAGATCCTCGCCGTCCGCCATCAACGCGAAGGCGGTTTGCTCCGCGACCGACCGGGCCCGATCCATGACCGACCGCGCCCGGGAACCGAAGCGCGTCAGGTTTGAACGCCTGCCTGGCCCTTCCGACTGAACCACCAGGCGGCGTCGCGGCCGAGCGACCGGCCGGATCGCTCACGGCGGGAGCGTACCCCGTCGATGCGCGGGGACCGAGGAACGTTAGGCTCCTCGACCGTGCTGATCGAGGAGTCGTTCACGGTGCCGCGCTCGATCGACGACGTGTGGACGTTCCTGCTCGACGTCGAGCGCGTCGCACCCTGCTTGCCGGGCGCCGAACTGACGGAGGCGGTGGACGACAGCCACTGGAAAGGCGTGGTCAACGTCAGGTTCGGGCCGATCGCGATGACGTTCCGCGGGTCGGTGGCCATGGACGAACGCGATGACGATGCGCACCGCGTGCGTCTCACGGC
>JBKPRM010000007.1:0-2877 GCA_046734555.1 Actinomycetota bacterium
GATGTTCCTGCACGCGAGCCTCTTGCACATCGCGCTGAACGGCTACGCGCTCTACATCGTCGGCAGCGTCGTCGAGTCCGAACTCGGTCGTTGGCGCTTCCTGGCGTTGTATCTCGTCACGGGATTGTTCGGCTCGGCCGCCGTGTACATGTTCTCCGGCATCTTCGAACCGACGATCGGCGCTTCCGGCGCGATCTTCGGATTGTTCGGTGTGTTCGCCGCCTACAACTTCCGCCGGCGCGACAACGCGTTCTACGCCGCGAGGCTGCGGAGCATGCTCACGGTGATCGTGATCAACCTGTTGTTCACGTTCTTCGTTCCGGGGATCAGCAAGGCGGGCCACATCGGCGGCCTCGTGTGCGGCCTGCTCCTCGGCTTGGCGATCGACGGGATCGGCAGGCGGACCTCCCGGGCGATCGCGTTCTGGAGCGCGATCGCTGTCGCGATCGCGTTGACGGTCGCGATCGTCGTGATCCGAACCCCGCAGATCCCCCCGAACGCGGCCGAGCACCTGCGCGCGGCACTCCGCGAACTATCCGGCTGAGGCTGCCGGGGCGGGGGTGCCCTCGTCCGCGATCCCGTAGAGGTACCCCTCCCGTGTCCCGACGAAGAGCCAGCCGTGCCAGACAGCCGGTGTCGACTCGATGCAGTCACCGAGGTCCAGGTTCCATCGAAGCGTCGGCTGCGCGTTCGGATCGGAAACGTCCCACGCGTACAGATGCCCCGAGCAGTCTCCTTGCAGCAGCGTGCCGTCGACGACGACGGGAGAGGCGATCGACGGCGAGGCGATCTGCCGTTCCCACAGGACCGCGCCGGTCTCCGCGTCAACGGCGAGCATCCGGCCGGCGGCGGTCGTGAAGTATGCGACGCCACCCGACAACGCCGGCGTCGACCAGCTCCCACCCGCCCCTTCGAACCCGATCTCGAGGGCCGGGATCGACCACACGACCGGAACGGCCCCCCGCGGGTCGAGCTTCAACAGCTGCCCGAGCACGCGCGACGTGGCGTGGAACCGCTGATACTCACTCGCGACGTACAGGTATCCCTCGTCATCGATCGCGATCGTCGCATCGGTGTCGTCACCGGTCCAGAAACGGAACACGCGATGGACGTCACGGCCACCGTCGAGCACGTCGGAGATGTCCCACCCCGTGATCAGCCCGCCGGAATTCGCCACGTACACGATGCCGTCGCGGTAGGCGACCGAGCTCTCGATCGACACGTCGTAGCGGGTATCCAGGCCGTCGGCGTCGACCTCACCCGGCTGCGCGACATCGGACAGGAGCTCCTCGTCGAACGATGGCACGACGATCGGGGGTGCGGGATCGATCGTCACCAGGCCGCGCGGGTCGTACCCGCGATGCAACGGCACCAGGTAGAGGTAGCCGTTCTCACTCCCCTCGATCAAGACGTCGTCGATCACGAGCGCGGCACCGTCCCAGTCGTCGTTCCACATCGGATGCGGTGCAAGCATCGTGTCGTGCGAGTCGATCTCGTACAGCACGGTCGGCTCCGAGCGATCCATCGCCACGACGCGGAACAGGTTGTCGCGGGAGCCGGCGTAGTAGAGCGGGTACCCATCGGGATCGCTGGTCGCAGACCCCTTCGCGAGGTCGCCGGTCACGAGGTCGGGCATGAGCGTCGTGCCGTCCGTCGCCGACAGGAAGTGGTAGTGCCCGTCGTAGGCGCCCTCTCGCACCATCATCGACCCGTCGGTGAGCGGGACGACGTTCGGTTGCCCGGTCCAACCGGTGCCGCACCATTCCTTGACCGCCGAACCGGGCCCGCCCTCCGCCGAGAAGGAGCACATCGTGGAGTCGTCAAGCGGGCTCCGCCATCTGACCGTCGGGTCGCTCGGGACCGGCCCTTCGCCGTACCAGGTGCGAGCGGCGTTCCCTCGGAACGTCGTGAGGCCAGGCGTCTCCGTATTGATCGGCGCGGTCGCTGCCTGCGTCGCCGGGATCGTCGGGGCGGTGATGCCCGACGCCATCGCGACCGACGCGATGCCGCCCGCGCCTACGAGCACGAGGACGACGGCCGCCCAGAACGGAACGTGGTCGCGCTGGCCCGAACGCTCGCGGCGCATCGAGCGCATCGTAGCCCGCCGATGTCGCGGAACCGTGACGCTCAGACGGGTTCGCCGGAGGAGCGGTAGGTGCCGAGGACCCGGACCATCGAGGTATGCCGCTCGGTCTCGGCGAGCGCCTCGATGAACGCCGGATCGTCCGCGGCCGCCATCACATCCACGTACATCACGTACTCGAACGGCTTGCCGCGACGAGGACGCGACTCGAGCTTGTGCAGGTTGATGCCGCGGCTCGCGAACGGCTGCAGCGACCCGAGCAGCGACCCCGGCTCGTCCAGCACCGCCCACACGAGCGAGGTCTTGTCGGCGGGGCCGATGCCGGGGTCATCGGTGCCGAGCACCGCGAACTTCGTGAAGTTCTCCTTCTCGGTCTGGATCCGCTCGGCGAGCACGGCCAACCCGAAGTTCTTCGCCGCGGTCACGGACGCGATCGCGCCATCCTCGTGGGACGCGTCCGCCGCGATCTGGCGGGCGGCGCCGGCCGTGTCGTGCACGGGGATCGGCTCGATGTGCATCGATGCCAAGAACTCTTCACATTGCGCGAGGGCCTGCCAATGCGATCGCGCGCGCCGGATCTCCTCCAGGCGCGCCCCGGGGACCCCGAGCAGCGCGTGATCCACCCGCACCACGACCTCGCCCACGATCCGCAACAGGCTCGTGTGCTGCAGGAGGTCATACGTCTCGTTCACCGACCCGGCCTGGGAGTTCTCCAGCGGCACCACGCCGAAGGCCGCCTCGCCGCTGGTGACCCGCGAGAAGACCAGCCTGACGGTGTCGCAGGGGAGCGGTTC
>JBKPRM010000008.1:0-11171 GCA_046734555.1 Actinomycetota bacterium
GCGAGGCGCTTGCCGACCGATGTGAACCGATCTCCGACCTCGCCCCACGCGCGCTTCGATGCTTCCGTCATCTGGTTCCTCCCATGGTCTCGCGGCCTACGTCTCGGGCGGGGACCACATCACGAACCCGCCGTCGCTGACGAGCTCGGGTGCCGCGCCCCGCTCGACGCGCTGTACCCAGATCCCGCCGCCTCCATCATTCACCCCCGCGTACGCGAACGCCGTGCCGTCCGAGGACCACGGCGTGAGCGCCTGGGCGTATTGGTCGAAGAACGGCACGTACTGCTGGAAGAACGTCTGGCTCGGGAGGAACGGCGCCGAGACGAACCGCATCCCACCGTCCCAGACGCGCCACCGCTGGAGCGGCTGCGCCGCGGAGGCGTCGGGTTCCGGAGTCATCAGCAGGAGGGCGTCGCTCCGCGGCGACCAGAAGAAAGCGGTCGTGTCGTCGCGGGTCACTCGGACCGGGCGACCGCCGTCGACATCTTGGATGTACAGGCCGTTCGCCGCGCCGTCGGCCTTGTCGATCCGGTAGGCGACACGGGTACCGTCCGGGCTCGGCTCGAACAGGACGCCCCCGCCGTGGAACGTCGTCAGAACGCGCCGCTCGGCGCCGTCCGCGACGACGAGCTCTTGCATGCCGTGGTCGACCCGGTCGAACAACGTCCGGCCGTCTGGGAGCCACGCCGGCGCCTGGAAGGTGCCGGGCGCGTCATCGAGCGGGACGAGATCGTGCTTCGTGTCCGTCCGGCCGAGCGTGTCGGGCCCGACGTGCACGAGCAGCTCGTCGCCGTCGGGCGCCCACGAGAGATAGAGCGGGCTGCCGCCCCCAACGGGGTGGTCGAATGGACGATCGGTCGCGCGGTTGATCACCCCGAATCCGATCCCGACCCCGAGGCCGCCGAGGTATGCGATGCGCGATGACGTCGGGTCCCACTGGAGGAAGAACGGTGCGATACGCAGCGGGATCTCGTTCTGGATCGCGCCGGCCCGGGTCGCGACGACGATGCTCGGGCGATCGGCGCGGATCTCCACCCAGGCGAGGTAGCGGCCGTCGGGTGACGACACCGGCTGCGATTCCCGGACGCTGACGCTCGCTTCGGAGGTGAGCGCGACCGCCGCGCCGCCGTCGGGTGCCATCGAGGTGAGGTTGCCGTCGTCGCGCAACACGATCAGTCGGTCGCCGTGGACGTCGATCGTCGAAGGTGAGGCGGTCGTCGATGCGGATATCGCGTTCGATGGGGCGATCGCGCTCGGTGATGCGTTCTGGCTCGGGCGGTACGGCGTCGACGTGCACGCTGCGAGTGCCAGGAGGATCAGCGGAACGCGTCCCGCGCGGACCATGCCTCGACCATATGACGGTTCGACGGAACGCGCGCTCAGGCCGGCGTGCGCGTCACCACTTGGAGGCCGGCTCGTCCTTCGACGGCTCCAGGGGGGTCGGCTGTGGTGCGGGCGCCGGCGCTGTCGCCGGCGGCGCGGTCGTCGCCGGCGGCGCGGTCGTCTCCGCGACAGGCTCCGAGTCCGGGATGCGAACGATCCGCTGCAGGTTGCGCTGTGCGTGCAGCCGCGCGTTCTCGTCCTCGAGGGTCCGGATGCGCTGTTTGAGCATCTTGCGACGCCCGCGTCGAACGCTCCGGATCCCCATCAGGATCAGTCCGAGCGCGAGCGCGCCCAGCACGAACGCGACCGCGACCAACACGGGGGTCGACAGGTGCTGGGAGGTTCCGGCGATCTCGAACGACTGCGTCGCGGCCGTCGCGACGTCGTTCTCGACCAGGAAGTCCGCGACGACACCCAGCAAGGCGATGCCCACCAGGATCGACAGCAATCCCATCCGTTCTCCCCTCCCGTTCGGCCGCATTGGCGCCGCTGTACCCACGCGGTCTTCCGGCGACCCTACCTCCGGATCGCGCCGGGGCGCCACCCCCGTTCGGTCAGGTCTGCGGGGCATCCGTCGGGAGGTAGGGTGGGCCGCGCGATGGGCGAGGAGCCACGGATCGAGGTGACCCCCGACGGCCCGTATCGGGTCGTGGGCGACGTCGATCTCGTGCGCACGGGCCAGGTCGAGACGGAGTACGGCGAGCCGATCGATTGGGAGCCGGACGAGCGCGTCCGTGCGCCGGCCAGGGGGTATGACCTCTGCCGCTGCGGCAACTCCTCGCGTCGGCCGTTCTGCGACGCCACGCACGAGCGCGTGCCGTTCGACGGGACCGAGGTCGCCGACCGGGGCACGTACGACGAGCGCGCGTACCCGTACCGGGGCGGCGAGCTCACGATGTTCGATGACCGGACGCTGTGCACGACCGCCGGCTACTGCGGCGACCGGTTCCGCAACGTCTGGGCGATGATCGCCGACGCCGCGACTCCTGAGGTGGCGGAGCGGATCCGGCACATGTCGATGCTGTGTCCCTCGGGTCGGCTCGTGACCCAACCCGATGGCGCCGCAGGACGTGACGAGCGGCCGTTCGAGCCGTCGATCGCGGTCACGCGTGACGGCCCCCTGTGGGTCCGTGGTGGCGTGCAGGTCGTGGCCGCGGACGGGACCGCCTACGAGGTTCGGAACCGGCAGACGCTGTGCCGGTGCGGACACTCGGAGAACAAACCGTTCTGCGACGGCAGCCACAAGGAGGTAGGCTTCCGCGAGGGCTGATCGGTGGCGGCGGGCTCAGGCCACCCCGATCGCCTGCGTCGTGGACGGGTCGAACAGGTAGGTGCGCCCGTGTTCGACCCCGAAGCGCACCGGGTCTCCGAGGTTCGCCCGCACGTCGGCTTCGGCGAACACCGAGAACCGGGAGTCGCCCCCGGCATCGATGCCCAGCAGCGCCTCGCGCCCGAGCATCTCGACGAACGCCACCCGGCCGTCGATCGGACCGCGAAGCCCAGCACCATCGCGCCACAGGTGCGCGTGCTCCGGCCGGACACCGATCGTCACCTGCGGCGGCACCGTGCCACCGGGCGCGGCGATGGTGACCGTGAGCTCCCCGCGCGTCAGCCGGAGGTTCTCCCCCTCGCGCGACGCGGACACGGTCGCGAAGCTCATCCCCGGGCTCCCGATGAATCCCGCGACGAACGTGTTGGTGGGATGCTCGTAGACCGACCTGGTGTCGCCGATCTGCTCGAGCACCCCTTCGTTCATCACGGCGACGCGATCGCCCATCGTCATCGCCTCGACCTGGTCGTGCGTGACGTACACCGTCGTCGTGCCGACCTGTTGCTGCAAGCGTTTGATCTCGCTGCGGGTCTGCACGCGGAGCTTCGCGTCGAGGTTCGACAACGGCTCATCCATCAGGAACGCCTGCGGCTCGCGCACGAGCGCGCGGCCGAGCGCGACGCGCTGGCGCTGCCCACCGGACAGCTCGCGCGGCTTGCGCATGAGCAGCTCGCCGATGTCGAGCATGTCGGCCGCTCGTCGCACGCGCTCGTCGATCTCCTGCCGGGGGAGCTTGCGCATCTTGAGCGCGAACGCGAGGTTCTGGAACACGGTCATCTGTGGGTAGAGCGCGTAGTCCTGGAAGACCATCGCGATGTCGCGGTCGCGCGGCGCCACCCGGTTGACGACCCGGTCACCGACGCGGATCTCGCCGTCGGTCACGACCTCGAGGCCGGCCAATAGCCGCAACGCGGTCGTCTTGCCGGATCCCGACGGCCCGACGAGCACCACGCATTCCCCGTCGGGGATCTCCAGCGAGAGGTCGTCGACGGCGGTTACCTCGCCGAAGCGCTTCGTCACGTCGTCGTAGGTCACGCGCGCCATCGGGTCACCCCTTCACCGCGCCGGTGAGCATGCCGCGCATGAACTCGCGCTGGAAGATGATGAACACGACGAGGATCGGGACCGCGACGATGACGGCGCCCGCCGACACCAGCGCGATATCGGTCGTGTACCGCCCCGAAAAGCTCGCGAGCCCCGCCGGCGCGGTGAACTTGTTGACGGTGAACACGAGCGCGAGGAAGAACTCGTTCCAGCTGTCCGCGAACGTGAGCACCGTGAGCGTGAGGATCGCGGGTCGTGCGAACGGCACCATGATCCGCCACAGCGTCGACCAGCTCGACGAGCCGTCGATCCGCGCCGCCTCCAGCAGGGATGGAGGCGCGGACAGGAACGCGGCGCGCATCCAGAAGATGCCGAAGGCGACCTCCCCGGACACCTCCAGCAGGATCAAGGCGCCATAGGTGTCGAGGAGCCCCAGGGAACGGATGTCGTAATACAGCGGCACGATCGTTGCCTCGGTGGGGATGATCAGCCCGAGGATGAACAGGTAGAAGAGGACGTTGGCGCCCCAGAACTTCATCGTGGCGAACGCGTACCCCCCGAGGATCGACAAGATCACCGACGCCGGCACCATCGCGGCGGCGACGATGATGCTCGTCGTGAAGCTCGTCGCGAACCTGCCGTCCTGCCAAGCGGTGACGTAGTTGTGCCACGCGAACGTCGGCGGCAGCCCGAAGCCCGAGGGCGACGACTCCGGGCCCGGCGGGTAGAGGCTCGCGAGGAATACCCCGACCAGCGGGTAGATCGCGATGACGGTGACGAGCGTAAGGAGCACGTAATTCGCGACGACCTGCCGGCGGGACGCGGTGGTGTTCACGACTCGACCCCTCGTTCCATCAGGCGGTTGATCGACCAGGTGACCGCGAAGATGATCAGCATCAACACGATGCCCAGCGCCGCCGCCGACCCGACCTGACCGGTCTGGAAGAGCCTGCGCCACACGAGGTAAGCGGGCACGGTGGTCGCGTTGCCCGGACCGCCGCTCGTCATCACGTAGATCTCGTCGAATGTGTCGAGGGTGCCGATCACCGACAGCACCAGCACGACCTGCAACTCGTATCGAAGCCCGGGGAGCGTCACCGCGAAGAACTCCCGCAGGGCGTTCGCGCCGTCGACCCGAGCCGCCTCGTACAGGCTCGCCGGGATCTTCATCACGCCCGCGAGGAACAGGATCAAGCAGAACCCGAAGCCACCCCACAGGCCGAACACGCCGACCGCGGGCAACGCCGTGTTGAAGTCGCCCAGCCACCCTTGCGCGGGCACGAGATGGCCGAGTCCGACCGCGCGCAGCGCCGTGCTGATCGGCCCGTCGATGTCGTAGACCCACGTCCACGCGACCGCGGTGACGACATCGGTGATCACGAGGGGCAGGAACAACAGCACCCGGAACACGGTCAGGCCGCGGATCCGGATGCGCGATAACACCGCGGCGAGGAACAGCCCGATCGCGATCGGCAGCAGCGCGTAGAAGATCATCAGGATCAACACGTGCGTGTAGCCCGCGAGGATCGTCGGGTCGGTGAAGAACTCCTTGTAGTTCTCGAAGCCGACCCACGTGCCGGGGGTGATCCCGTCCCAGTTGTAGAAGGAGATGTTCACGCCCTGGACGAGCGGCACCAGGTTGAACGCGGCGTAGAGGATGAAGGCGGGCGCGACGTAGAGGTACCCGATCCGCCGCGCTTCGCCCGGCAACCGCTCGCGTGGACGCCGCCGGGAGCTCCCGATCGCGACGGCCCGCGAGGCCCCTTGCGGCGTGGCCTCGACCATCTCAGGTCCGGGAGCTCTGGAACTCCGCGTAGTCGTCGTTGACCTCCGCCGCGAAGTCCTCGGGGGAGAGCCGGTTCGCCATCAGCTCCTGGATCGAGGAGGTCAGCGTGTCGTAGAAGGTCGGCGTGGCCCAGTCCTCGTAGGGCACGACGCCGTCATCGGCCGTCGCCTGCGAGGCGGCGTCCACGACGTCCGCGAGCAACGTGCCGTCTTGCACCGACATGGTCGCGCCGGTGTGCAGGGGGATCTGTCCGGTGTCGAGCAGCATGTCGGTCGCGTGGTTGCTCGTCATCCAGTCGATGTACGCCGCGGCCACATCGGGATGCTCGCTCCCGGTCGCGATCGACAGCGGGAACCCCGCCCCGCCCGTCGAGACCGCGGGGTCGCCAGCTTGTTTCGGCGGCAGCAGGAAGAACCCGAACTTCGTGCTGTCGGCGCCGAGGTTCGCGACCACCCAATTGCCCGTGATCATGAACAGCCCCTCGCCCTTGGCGAAGTTCGCCACTGCGTCGTCGTAGCCGCCGCCGCCGAACCCCGGTGTGAAGTACCCCTTGTTCACCCAATCCTGCAGCGTCCGGGCCGCTTCCACGTTCTCCGGCGTGTCGAACGAGAGCTGGTCGCGTTGCGTCCCGAAGATCAGATCGGTGAGGTAGTCCACCGAGGCCATGCGGTCCTGGACGATCGCGTACTCGTGGATCCCGGGGAACGCATCGTTGTTTCCGAACTGGATCGGCACGATCCCCGCCTGCTTCGCCGTCTCCAGGTCCTGTGCGAACTGGTCGAGGGTGGTGGGGATGGTGAGGCCGAGATCGGACAGGGTCTGCTTGTTGTAGTAGACGCCGATGATTTCGCCCATCGTCGTGTAGCCGTACAGGTTTCCCGCGCCGAACTCTTTGCCGTCGGGCGACCAGCTGCTCACGGCGAGCACGTTCTGTGAGACCCGCTCGTTCCAGTGATAGGCCTCGGCATAGTTGTTCAGCGGAAGCAGGAGCCCGGCCTTGACGAGTGCGCCCATATCCGGCCACCCCTGGTTCGCCTCGACGACGTCAGGGCCGTTCGGGCTCGAGATGGCGAGACGCAGCAGCGATTTCAGCTCGCCGAAGTCGCGATTGACGCGCTTGATCGTGACGTTCGGATGTTGCTGCTCGAACTCGGCGTTCAGCTGATCCCAGATCTTGCTGACCTGGCCCGTTTCCTGGTCCCAGACGGTGAGGGTGAGTGGCTCCGTCTCCGTGACGCCCGTCTGGGCGGGGGCGGGCGGCGCAGTCGCCTGCGACACCGCGCCGCCTGGCGTGCACGCGGCGCCGATCAGTCCGACGAGCGCGAGCATGAGGACGATCCGGATCCGAGCGATCGGTGCGACCATCCGACAGGACCCTCCCCGCGAGGTTCGACGCATCGGCACTCTATGTGGCGCCTTCCCGGCGCGTCAAGCCATGGTCCTATTCTGGTCGCATCCGGCGTGCCTTCGGTCTATAGTGGCCCGCGTGTCGGCGAACCCTGATCGCCCGCTGGACGAGCTGCAGTTGCGGTACCAGCGCGTGCAGCAGGCGCTCCTGGAAGAGATCCGGCGCGGCGGCCGGCCTGCGGGCTCCCGCTTGCCGCCGGAGCGCGCGTTGGCGGAGCACTTCGGCGTGAGTCGCGTGACGCTTCGCCGGGCGCTGGACGAGCTGGCGGCGAGCGGCTTCGTCGCTCGAGCCGGGGCCGGGTGGGCAGTCGCCTCGGGTGCGATCGGTGAGCCGCCGAACGAGCTGATGAGCTTCTCCGAGATGGCCGCGTCCCGGGGGCTCGAGCCGGGCGCGCGGGTGCTCGAGCGTGGCGTGCGCGCCGCGACGATCGACGAAGCGGAGGAGCTCGGTCTGGCACCGGGGGCGTCGCTGTTCGAGCTGGAGCGGCTTCGGACGATGGACGGCGTGCCGATCCTGATCGACCGCACGAGGATCCCGCTCGCGGTTGCTCCCGGCATCGAAGCGGTGGACCTCGGTGGGGTCTCGCTGTACGCCGTACTGGAAGAGCGCTTCGGCGTTCGGCCGACGCGGGCTCGCTTCACGGTCGAGGCGATCGCGGCGGACGCACGCCGCGCGACGTTGCTCGAGCTGCGGACGGGCGAGCCGCTGCTCCGGTGCCTGCAGCAGACGGAAGACGATTCGGGCCGTCAGATCGAGCTGTGCGAGATGGTGTACCGCTACGACCGCTACCGGTTCCGCGCGACGCTCGCGCGGGGTGGGTGATCGCGTGCCCCAGCCGGCGGTGGAGGTGGTCGACGATGCGCCCGCGCTCGCGCGTGCGGCCGCCGACGTCGTGGCCGCGTTCGTCGCCGCCGACCCGGACCGCACCGTCGTCCCCGCGACCGGCGAGACGCCGCTCGGCCTGTACGCCGAGCTCGCGGAGCGCCACCGCGCCGGTCGGTTCGACGCGTCGAGCCTGACGATCGTGCAGCTCGATGACTACCGGGGCCTCGGCCCCGGCGACCGGCGATCGCTGTACGGCTGGATGGATCGTGCGCTGCTTCGGCCGCTGGCGATCGCGGACGACCGCGTGTTGCGGCTGCCTGCCGACGGCGATCCCGACGCCTGTGCGGCGTTCGATCGGGAACTCGAAGCGCGTGGCGGCATCGACCTCGCGATCCTCGGCGTGGGCGAGAACGGGCACCTCGGGTTCAACGAGCCGCCGTCAGCAGCGGGGTCTCCGACCAGGATCGTCGCCTTGACGCGGGCAACGATCGCGGCCAACGCCCGGTACTGGGGCTCCGACACCGACGTCCCGACCGAGGCCGTGACCCTCGGGTTGCGGCCCCTGCTCGCCTCGCGCCGGATCCTGTTGCTGGCGTCGGGCCCGCGCAAGCGCGAGATCGTGCATCGTGCGCTCGACGGACCGATGGGCGACGATGTGCCCGCGTCGTTCCTCCGACGCGCGGAAGGTGAGGTGACCGTGATCGTGGACCGTGCCGCGTGGGAGCCGGCGTGAGCGCCTACGATCTGCTCGTCGTCGGGAGGCCCTCGGTCGACGTCATGTTCTCCGACCTGGAGCAGTGGCCCGAGCTCGGCAACGACATCGATGCCGGCGCGCTCGGGGTCTGTGCCGGCACGTCGTTCAACACCCCGGCCGCGGCAAACCGGATCGGACTCCGCGTCGCCTATGTCGCGGAGATCGGCACCGACGTCTGGAGCAGCATGGTGCGTGCGGAGTTCGACATCGAACGGCTCCCGACCGAGTTCCTCGTGCAGGAAGACCGGCCGCTGCCGGCGGTCTCGGTCGCGCTCAACCTCCACGGCGATCGCGGCTTCGTCTCGCACTGGGGTGGGGAGGACATCGCCGAGGTGTTGGTGTCGCGGGCACTCGACGCGATCGAACGCTTCGAGATCAGGCACCTGCATTCGCACCTCGACGATCTCCCCCAGGTGGAGTCGGCGGCGCATGTGCGCGGTATGACGGTGTCGCTCGACGCTTTCGACGGTGCGTCGTGGGCGTCGCCGCGCGAGCTCGAGGTGCTCCTCCGGCACGCCGACGTGCTCCTCGCGAACGAGGCCGAAGCGTGCGCGATGACCGGAGAGGAGGACGTCGGGCGAGCGCTCGCCGCGCTCGCGACGCACTGACCGTGTGTCGTGAGCCGCCGCGGGGCCGCCGGGGCGATCGGGATCGCCGGTGGCGCGGTCGCGACCGTGCTCGCCGACGAGGTCGACGTCGTCGACACGCCCGGCGCCGGCGACTGCTTCAACGCGGGGTTCCTGGCAGGGTGGCTCGGCGGGTTGCCGCTCGGGTCCTCGCTCACGCTCGGTGTGATCTGTGGGAGCAGGTCGGTCACCGATTTCGGCGGGTATCGCGGATGCCCCCACGAGGCCGAGTTCCGTGAGCTAGCGGCTGCACGTGGTGTCGCGGTGCCCACACCGACCTACGCGGACCCGGTGCGATGAAGATGACGTTGCTCGGTTCGGGGGTGCGTGCACCGTTCGTGCTCCGCGGACTGGCGGCGGCCGAAGGCGATCTCGGGCTCGACGAGGTGGTCTTGTACGACACCGACGCGGAGCGCCTGGAGTTGATGACCGCACTCGGTGCGCACTTCGCCGCCGGATGGGGCGCCTCGTTCACCGTTCGCCGCGAACCGGAGCCCGCGCCTGCGCTCGCCGGCGCCCGATTCGTCTTCTCGGCGATCCGGCCCGGTCAGGAGGCGGCCCGCGCCGTCGACGAAGAGGTGCCGCTCAAACATGGCGTGATCGGCCAGGAGACGACCGGCCCCGGCGGGTTCGCGATGGCGCTTCGCACGATCCCCGCGATGCTCGGGTACGCACGGCTGATCGAGCAGGTGGCCCCGGACGCGCTGCTCGTCAACTTCACCAACCCCGTCGGCATCGTGATGCAGGCGCTGCACGATCACTCCTCGGTCCGCGCGGTCGGGATCTGCGACGGCCCGATCTCGATGCAGCGAAGCGTCGCCGCGTTCCTGGAGCAGCCCCGCGAACGGGTGCACGCCGACTACTTCGGGTTGAACCATTGCGGGTGGATCCACCGGGTGCTCGTCGATGGGCACGACCGGATGCCCGAGCTCCTCCGTCGATTCGACGAGCTGCAGGCCTTCGACGAGCAGTGGCGGCTGTTCGACGCGGAGCTCGTTCGCACGATCGGGATGCTCCCGATGGAGTACCTCTATTTCTATTACTACCGCGACGAAGCGGTGGCACACATCCGCGGCTCGGGCGGGTCGCGGGGCCGTCAGCTGCTAGCGCTGAACGATGCGCTCTGGCCGGTCCTGCGCCGCGAGGTGGACGCCGGGGACCTGCCCGCCGCGCGCGCGGCCTGGGAGCGAACCATGGGGGAGCGCGATGCGACGTACTTCGCCCGGGAGCGGGGTGACGTCGTCGAGGACGACGACCTCGCTGAGAGCGACGTCTTCGAAGGAGAGGGGTACGAAGGCGTCGCGACGGCGGTGATGGCTGCGGCCGTGCAACGACGCAAGGTGCCGTTGATCCTGAACGTCGCGAACCGCGGCGCGATCGGCGGCCTGCGCGACGACGACGTCGTGGAGGTCACCTGCCTCGCCGACGAGCACGGCGCTCACCCGATCGCGCAAGGCGATGTGCCGGAGAGCGCCTCGGCATTGATCCAGCAGGTGAAGCTGTACGAGCGCCACACGGTCGATGCGGCCGTCCACGGTTCGTACGACGCAGCCCTCGAGGCGCTCCTCGCTCACCCGTTGGTCGGTTCGTATCCGGCCGCGAAAGGCATCCTCGACGACCTGATCTCAACGCTTGCCGATCGCCTGCCGTCGCTCGCGTGAGCAACGCGGGTTTCCCAGGGCGCCGAGCGGGAAAGGCCTCTAGACCGGAGAGCGGTGGATCCGTATGGGGCCCCAACGGGATATCGAGCGGGAACAGACCTTCCCCCTGAACACGGCTGCCCCGCGTGCGGCCCGCCGATGGCTCGACCAAGCGTTCGCACCATCGGCTGCGATCGGCGATCGAGCAGCCCTGCTGCTCTCCGAGCTCGTCTCGAACAGCGTCGTGCACAGCGGCTTGCCGTCCGACGCCTCGGTCGCCGTCTCCGTGCGTCCGATCGGTCTGCTGCGTGACGGGATCCACGTCGAGGTCACCGACGAGGGGATCGGGTTCAACGGGCCCGCGCGCGGTGACCA
>JBKPRM010000009.1:0-4492 GCA_046734555.1 Actinomycetota bacterium
GAACGGTTCGCCGGCTGCCGGGCCTCTCCACGGTCGGTCGCGGGTGCTGCCTCACCTCCTGGGTGCGTCGTCCAACGTGTGACCGACCATCCGGCGGACCGCCCCGGCCGCCCCGACACGCACGCGGACGAGCGCCACCCACCCTGGGAAGGCGGGAAGCACCACATCGGTGCGGGAAGGGGGTCCGGACGGGGAGGCGTCCGTCGGAAGGTCCGCCCACATTACCGACGCCCTCTGACAAGCGGCAAGCGAACCCTGACCCCAGGTCACTATGCTCGATGCGACGATGGGAGCGATGACGACGCCCGACAAACGCGTGCTCCTCGCCGCACCGCGCGGCTATTGCGCCGGCGTCGAGCGTGCGGTCGAGGCGGTCGAGCGCGCGCTTGCCAAGCATGGACGGCCGGTCTACGTGCGCAAGCAGATCGTCCACAACCTGCACGTCGTCCGCGACCTCGAGGCCCAGGGCGCGATCTTCGTCGACGACGTCGACGAGGTGCCTGCGGGAGCGGTCACGGTGCTCTCCGCGCACGGATCGCCGCCGCGCGTGTTCGCCGAGGCGCGCGGCCGCGGGCTCGACCTGATCGACGCGACGTGTCCGCTCGTGACCAAGGTGCACGTCGAGGCGCGGCGCTTCGCCGAGGACGGCCGGACGATCGTGCTCATCGGGCACGCCGGCCACGAGGAGGTCGAAGGCACGAGCGGGCAGGTTCCGGCGCGAACCGTTCTCGTCCAAGACCTCTCGGAGGCCGAGACGGTCGAGCTCCCCGACGGCCCGCTCGCGTACCTCACCCAGACGACGCTCTCGGTCGACGAGACGGGCGAGATCGTTCGCGCGCTCCAGCGCCGGTATCCCCACCTCGAGGGCCCGCCGCGGGAGGACATCTGCTATGCGACGCAGAACCGCCAGGACGCGGTGAAGGAGCTCGTCGAACGGGTCGACGTCCTCCTCGTGATCGGATCGAAGAACTCATCGAACTCGAACCGCCTCGCCGAGGTCGCGCGCGAACGGGGAACGCCCGGCTACCTCGTCGACGACGAGTCCGAGGTCGATCCAGCCTGGCTCACGGGCGTCACGACCGTCGGCTTGACGAGCGGCGCGAGTGCGCCCGAGCATCTCGTCGAGCGGATGCTCGCGTGGCTCGCCGGCTTCGGTTTCCACGACGTCGAACAGGTCTCGGTCGCTGAAGAAGGCGTACGGTTCAGCCTGCCGGTGGGTGTTCGTGCGGGAGGCGGGGAACGGTGACGGCGCAGAAGGTGACGCTCGGCAGCATGGTGAGCGACGCGATCTCCGAGAGCGCGCCCCGTCGAGCGGCTGGGCTGGGTCGCGGCGGCGCGTCGCTGCTCCGCGGCGTGCCGCTGTTCTCGCAGCTCTCGCATCGCCATCTGCGGCATCTCGCGGCGCACGCCGACGAGGTTCGCTACGGCGCCAATCGTGCGATCGTGCGCCAAGGAACGCGAGGCGACTCCTTCTTCGTCATCGCCGAGGGCGAGGCGACGGTGCGCAAGGGCGCCCGCGCGATCGGCCACCTGGGCCCGGGGGACTTCTTCGGCGAGATCGCTTTGCTGGACGGCCATCCGCGGTCCGCGACCGTCACCTCGGACACGCCGCTCGTGACCGTCCGGCTGACGCGCGCGGCGTTCAACAAAGCGCTGGACTCGAACCCGTCGATGGCGCGCAGCATCATGGCCGAGCTCGCGTCGCGGATCCGCCGGCTCGAATCGCCGCGCGGCTAATCGTCGTCGGGCTCGGGCTGGTCTCCTGCCAGCGCGATCAGCTCGTCCTCACCCTCGTCCGGGCCCACCGAGATCAGTCGGTCACCGGCCTGCAGCGTGAAGACGCCACGCGGCCGGTAGATCCAGCGCTGGCCTCGTTGGACCGCGAGCACGAACATCCCGGTCTCGGTCTCGAACCGGAGCTCGCGGAGCGATCGGCCATCGGCGGGCGACCCCGGCTGCACGATCGTCTCTGCGCTCGTCTCCTCGGTCTCTTCGAGCGCCATCTGGACGACCGGATGCAACGGCTCGCCCTGTTCGACGTACCACGTCATGTCGCGTGCGGCGTCGCAGATCGACTCGGACGCGGATGCCAGGCGGATCAGACCGCGCAGCTCATCGACGTCGCGAGCCTCCGGTGCCGCACGGAGCACCCAGCTCTCGAGCTCGTCTTCGAGCTGATCGGAGCGTGACTCGAGCACGCCGACCTCGGAGGCCAGCGAGCGGTTGTTGAACAGGATCGAGGAGTACGCGAGGCCGACCGTCGCCTCGCTCAGGTCCTTCATCTCGACGAGGATGTCCACCGCCCGGTCGAGCTCGGACAGGACCGGTGACTCGGTCTCGGGCGCCTCCGGCATGTCCGGCGCCCCGGCGAGCTTCCGGACGAGGTTCACCCCTTCCTCGGGGCCCCGGATCAACAGCACATCGGCCGGTGCGATCGTGTTCTCGGGCCCGGGGTCGAAGTCCCACTGCATGTCGGAGCGGATCGCCATGACCCACATGCCGGTCTCCGTGGGCAGCGACAGCTCGCGAAGGGTCTGGCCGATGGCGGGCGCGTCGTCACGCACCCGCACCCGTGCGGTCATCTCGTCGGCGTGTCGCAGGTCCTGCCGCAACGTATCGGGGATCCCCAGCCGGGCGGCGACCACCCTGGCGACATCGGAGGCGGCCGCGCAGATCCGCTGGATCGCGTCGGCGATCCACAGGACGCCCGCCATGCCCTCGGCGTCTTCGGGGCTTCGGGCGGCGAGCATCGCCATCGTCCGAAGCTTCCGGAGCAGGTCGCCGGAGCGCCCGTCGAGCCTGATCACCTCGTCCGCGAGCTTGTCCTCGTTGAAGAACACCGCCGCGTAGGCCAGGTCGACCATCAGCTCGGAGACGTCCTTGAGCTCGACGAGGAGGTCTTTGACGGTATGCGGTTCGTGATCATCCATGCGGCAGCACTCCCGATGATGTCATGACGAGCAGGACCATCGCCACGCCGGCGAGGTCCATGACGCTGGTGATGATCGGCACACCCTGGTTGTCCGGGTCGAGGCCGAACCGGTAGGTGACGACGGCGAGGTAGTAGCCGGCGACGACCGTCACCGGGGTGACGAGGAGCCCCGCCACCAGCGTGCCGATGATGAGCGCCGCGGGCGAGGCCACATCGAGCCCCGTCGCCGTGCCCAGGGCCCACGCGGCGACCCCGATCAACGTGAAGGTCGCGGCCGACTGCAGCACCACGATCGTCGCATCCACGAGCGCGGGCACCTCGGGCCGGCCGCGTGCGGTGATCACACCGAGGGACAGCTTCGAGGAGATCCGGGACGAGAAGATCCCACCGAGCGCGCCCGCCTGCGAGACGAAGGGCGGGATCACCGCGAGCACGACCGGCACGTCGAGCAGCCGGGCCTCGTTGGCGCGTAGGAGGGCGCCCGCCATCACATCGAGGATGGGGGTGAGCGCGATCGTCGCCGTCATCTCAAGCACGATCCGCCGCACGACCGCGTCGGGCACGGTGTAGGACCTGATGGCGAACGCGAGCCCGACGACCGTCGCGATCACCGCGGCGATCGCCGCGACCACGTCGTTGCGCACGAGGAACGTCGCGAGGAACAGGCACGGCAGCGTGGTCATGTCCCCGAGGGCGGTGACCATGGGCGTCGACACCGAATCGAGGTCCCAGCCCAGCCGCGTCGAGGCGGCCGAGAGCATCACCGTGATCGTCAGGATCAGCACCGAGCCGAGCGCGCCACCGATCACCGAGATGACGAGCAGTTCCCAGATCGAGATGGACGGTTGGCCGGTGAGGGCGCCGGCGACCCGGGCCAGCACGGCCAACCAGACCGATGAGGAGAAGGTCGTGAGGATCGCGACCTGGACGTTGCGGCGGAGCACGCCACCCGGTCGCAGGTCGATCGTCAGCGTGCCGGCCGCGCTGGCGGTGCCGAGCCGCGCGCCGATCGCGCCGAAGATCGTGCCCTTCATCCCGACGGCGGCCGGGATCAAGATCAGCAGGCCGTTGAACTCGGCGAGCGTGTCGGTGAGGTGTGCGAGGGTCAGCCCGGCGATGAACCCGGCGGCCGTGCTGAGGGCGAGCGCGACCAGGCCCTGGCGGATCGTCCGTGTCTCGGAACGCCAGTAGCCGACGAGCCGCGCGGCGCGGCGTGCGAGGGCGCGACGGGGCGCCATCGGCACTCCTTCATGCTTCGACCTCCACCCAGATGGGCTCTGATGGGGCCCGGCAAGGACCCCGGGCAGTATGGCCCCGTACCCGGTGCGGGGCAACCCGCCCCGTTACTCCACCCAGTCCTCGGTCACGAACAGCCAGAAGGCGAGCCCTGCCTCGGGGCCGTACCTGCGGAACCGCTTCACGATCTGGGCGTCGGTCGGCTGCCTGCGGGCGCCGGAGCTGCGGCGGTACTTCGGGCGGGTCCAGGAATCGAGGATCAGTTTCGAATTGCGCCCGAGCGTCATCATGATGTGGGCGGCGCCGTACGGCCCGATCCCCGGC
>JBKPRM010000010.1:0-5446 GCA_046734555.1 Actinomycetota bacterium
CGCCACCCGGGTGCAGCGATCGCCCTGCCCCTCGCTGGGCGGCGGGCGCTCGCGGTCGAGGTGCAGGCGCTCGTCGGGGGATCGGATGGCCCCGCCCGGCGACAGGTCACGGGGCTCGACCTCCGCCGGTTCCAGCAGGTCGCCGCCGTGCTCGAGCGCAGCCTCGGGCTGCCGCTGGGGCGCGCGGAGCTCTTCGGGGCGGCCGCCGGGGGCGTCCGGGTCGACGACCCGGCGAGCGATCTCGCGGTGGCGGCGGCGCTCGCGTCTGCCGCGACGGGGGTCTCGCCTCCCGAGGGCGCCGCGTTCGTTGGCGAGATCGCCCTCACCGGGCAGATCCGGCCCGCCCCGTCGCTCGACCAACGGTTGGCTGCGGCTCGCACCGCCGGCTGCTCACAGGTCTTTTCGGCGGGGGCCCCCGCGGGCCCACTGCAAGGGGTCGCGACGGCCCAGGTCGGTCACCTCGGCGAGGCGCTCGGCTGGGCGCTCTCACCTGCAGGAACGGCCTCGCGCCGTCGTGCGTCGTAGACCGTTCGAGGCATCCCATCGAGGCCGATACGCCCTCTGACCTGCACATTTGGGTTGCGCCGGAAGGGTCTCCGTGCTACCCTCCTGACTAGTCACTGCGCTGCCTGCGCAGCTCCGCTTCTCCACCGGGAGGGTTCGTGGCGTTCAGGAAAGGCGACACGGTCGTGCACCCCGAACATGGGGCTGCGGTTGTCGAAGAGGTTCGCGAGAAGGAATTCCTGGGCGAGAAGCGGAAGTACCTCGTCCTCCGCGTCGTCTACGGCGACCTCACGGTCCTCGTTCCCACCGACTCCACCGACCAGGTCGGCCTGCGTGCCTGCGTCAGCAAGAACGAGGCCAAGAAGATCCTGAAGGTCCTGACCGAGGAAGAGAGCTCGGTGGCAGCCAACTGGAGCCGCCGGTTCAAGAACAACCTCGAGAAGCTGCACTCCGGCGACCCGTACGAGGTCGCCGAGGTCCTGCGGAACCTCGCGATCCGCGACCGCGAGAAGGGTCTCTCGGCGGGCGAGAAGCGCATGATCACCAAGGCCCGCCAGATCTTGATCTCCGAACTCGCGTTCGCCACCGGCAAGTCTGAGGACGAAGCCGAGTTGGTCATCGACGGGGTCCTCGACGACGCCCACGGGGCCAAGGTCACGGCCGTCGAGGCCTAGGCCGAACCGCCAGCTTTCCTGCTCAGGTGCTCCGCGAGGGCGTCCGATGCTGTCCTGTGGAGGCCTGGCCCTCATGGGCCGGCATGGGCAGATGAGCGACGACGGCCGGACGATGCGGCTCCGCGGACGCCTGGTGGAGGGCGTCCGGCTGATCTTCATGGCCCTCATCGGCGCCGTTGGATACCAGATCGGCGCCGCGAGCATCGAGGCCGGCGGGCGCGGCACGATCCTGTACGTCTTCCTGGGAGCGGCCTGTGGCTATGTCCTCGGAGGCGTCTTCGGACGGCTCACCCTCGAGGCGGTCTCGGGCTTGGAGCGGGAGCTTCGCCGCCGGCCCGCCGCTGAGATCGCCGGCGGTGTCGTGGGCCTGATCGTCGCCCTCGTGGTTGCGATGCTGCTGTCGGTACCGGTGCTCTTCATCCCGGCGGCCTATGGCTGGCCCGTCGCCATGTTCATCTTCATCGTGCTCGGATCGCTCGGGATCCGCGTCGGGCGATCGAAACACGAAGACATCTTCGCCTTGGTGGGCATGAAGCCGCGCGTCAGCGCACGCGCGACGGGCGACCTGCATGTGCTCGACACGAGCGCCCTGATCGACGGTCGCGTCGCGGACCTGGTCGCGACCGGGTTCATCTCGGGAACGTTGCTCGTGCATGAAGGCGTGCTGAAGGAACTCCAAGCGATCGCCGACGCATCCGACCCGCAGCGGCGCACCCGGGGCCGCCGCGGGCTGGACGTCCTGGTCGAACTGCAGAAGTCACCGCTGGTACAGATCCAGCTCGTCGAGGAGCTCGGCGTCGTCGACGTCGACGCTGCCCTCGTGCGGCTCGCCCGCGAGAGCGGCGCCTCGCTCATCACGGTCGACCACAACCTGGCCCTCGTGGCCGAGGCGCTCCGCGTGCCGGTCGCCCAGGTGAACGCGCTGGCGTCGCGTTTCCGCACGCCCGTGAGCGCCGGGGACGAGACGCAGGTACGTCTCGTGCGCGAGGGCCGCGACCACGGCCAGGCCGTGGGCTATCTCGACGACGGCACCATGGTCGTCGTCGAGGAGGCCACCGACGCGATCGGATCCCAGGTCCCGGTGCGTGTCCGCAACGTGATCCAGACGACGACCGGCCGCATGATCTTCGCGACCCTCGAACGGCCTGCTCCCGCAGACACCGCAGCGCAGTAGGCCGGTTCACCCGGAACCCGACCGTCTGCCATGCTGCGCGCATGGACCCCGACACGCAGGCAGCGGCGATCATCCTCGCCGCCGGCGCCGGACGGCGCATCGGCGCGGAGGTCCCCAAGGCGTTCCTCGAGATTGGCGACCGGCCCATGCTGGCCGTCGCCGCCGGGGCCGCCGCCGCGTCTCCCTCGATCGCGGCGATCGTGGTGGCCGCGCCCGCCGGCTTCGAACAGGCGGCGTACTCCTGCGTCGAGGGGTTGCCGGTCCCCGCGACGGTGGTCGCCGGCGGCGTCACCCGCCAGGCCTCGGTGCGAGCGGCGCTCGCCGTGCTGGATGGCCCGCAGATCGTCGCCGTGCACGACGCCGCACGGCCGTTCGCTCCCCCGGACCTCTTCACCGAGGTCGTCCGAACCGTCGCTGCCGGCGCCGACGGCGCCATCCCGGTGCTAGCGCTCACCGATACCGTCAAGCGGCTCGACGGCCTCCGTGTAGTGGATTCAGTGCCGCGCGACGATCTTGGCCTCGCGCAGACGCCGCAGGCGTTCCGCGTGGAGGCGCTGCGGCGCGCACACGAGGAGGCGACGGATGCCGGCTACACGGTGACCGACGACGCGATGCTGCTCGAGCGCGTCGGCGAGGTGATCGCGGTGCCGGGCGATCCACGGAACTTCAAGATCACGACGATGCTCGACCTGGCGCGCGCCGAGGCGCGGATCGGCACCGTTGATGTCTGAGGCACGCAGCGGCCTCGGGTTCGACGTCCATCGATTCTCCGAACATCGAGAGCTCTGGCTCGGCGGCGTCCGCTTCGACGACGAAGACGGGCTCGTCGGACACTCCGACGGCGACGTGGTCTGCCACGCGGTGGCCGACGCCATGCTCGGCGCCGCGGCGCTCGGCGATCTCGGGCAGCATTTCCCCGATACCGATCCGAGCATCGAGGGCATCGAAGGCCGCGCGCTCCTCAAGGAGGTCGTCGGCCGTGTCGCCGATGCGGGTCTCGCACCCTCGTCGATCGACGCAACCGTGATCTGCGATCGGCCAGCGATCTCGCCCCGGCGGCAGGAGATGCGTGAGGCGCTCGCGGGTGCGATCGGCGTCGCCGTCGATCGTGTGTCAGTCAAGGCGACCCGTCCCGAGGGTCTCGGGCTCGCGGGCGACGGCGTCGGCTGCCTCGCGATCGTGGTGGTCGCGTAGGTGCCAGCCGGCAACCGGCGTGTCGTCGCCGGGAAGCGCGCCGTCCTCGAGGCGATCCGCGCGGGCGATGTCGAGGCCGTCCTCGTCACGTCGGGCTCCCGTCGAGGGCCGGCGATGCGTGACGTCGTCGACGCCGCGGCGGCGGATGGCGTCAGCGTCGAAGAGGTCGATCGCCGGGCGCTGGACGAGCTCGCGAGGGACCATCGCGGCGTTGTCGCGCGCGTGCGGGTTCCGGTCGCCGCGATGACCGAGCGCGATCTCTCGACGTTCGAGTGGGCGAACGACGCGCTCGTGGTGCTGCTGGACGGGGTCGAGGATCCGCAGAACCTGGGAGCGGCAGCCCGCTCTGCCGAGGCGAGTGGCGTGGCGATGCTGATCACCCGGACACGCCGTGCCGCGCCGGTCACGCCGGCGGCCGTGCGTGCTTCCGCCGGCGCACTCTCGCACCTGCCGCACGCACGCGTGGCGAACCTCACGCGCGCGATCGAGCGACTCCACGACGTGGGGTTTACCGTCGCCGGGCTCGACGAGCACGCCGGAGAGTCGATCTACGGCCGGCCGTGCCCCGAGGGGCGCTTGGCCCTGGTCGTGGGGAGTGAAGGCTCCGGGATCTCACGCCTCGTGCGAGAACACTGCGACCTCCTGGTTTCGCTGCCGATGCGTGGCAAGGTTGGGTCGTTGAACGCGGCCGCGTCGCTCGCGGCCGTCCTGTACGGATGGGTGATCGCGAGCCCGCAGCGGAGGAGCGGCGCATGACCGACGACTTCGACGATCGGCCAGAGCAGGCGCCCGGCGGTCGGTCGCGCTACGAGGACTACGACATCGAGGTACCCAAGCCGATGGCGTCGCCCCGCCGCCGCACACCGACCGTGACCGTCGCGGCGATCGTGATCGGCATCTCGGGGCTGCTGAACCTGCTGGCCGTGTTCGGCTTCCGAGTCGGTGGCGGGATCGCGACGGTGCTCGTCGTTCTCGGCGTGGCCCAGTTGGTCGGGGCCACCCTCGTGTTCCTGTTGCAGCCCGTCGGACGCATACTCGGGTTCGCGCTGGGCGGCGTGGGGATCGTGATCGGCGTGCTGCAGGCGAGGACCTCGCCGGCCGATGGCCTCGTCACCCTCGGCCTGAACGGATACGTGATCTACGCGATGGCGGTGTCAGGGTCGTCGTTCCGTCGGGAGTAGACTCGCTCGGTCCCGCCGGCGTGGCGCAGTCCGGTAGCGCAACCGACTTGTAATCGGTAGGTCATCGGTTCGAATCCGATCGCCGGCTCCGCCTCTCATCTGCCGATGCTCGCGTCAGGCAACGAAGTCGGCGAGTTCGTCGGCTGCCCGCTCGCTGTCGTCGGCATGACCCTCCGCGACCAACCGCGCCGCGTCATGATCACCCGCCGCGGCAAGTGATCGGAGGCCCTCGCCCATCGAGCGCGCCCTCGCGCGAACGACCTGAACGAAGGTGTTCGGGTCTCCGGGCCAGCCGTACCGATCGAGCAACCGTCGGAGGCGCGCAGGCCGTGCTCCGTGATCGAAGAACCCTTCCGCTTCGACCACCGAGCGCGCATGGAGCGGCACCCAGCTGAACGCGACCAACGCGAGGTCCCACTCGCGGGTGGAAGGTGCGGCGAGCTCCCAATCGACGAAGGCGACGAGTCGGCCGTTCCGCCACACGGCGTTATAGGGAGCGGCGTCGTTGTGACCCACGATCGACCCCTCCGCCCACGTGCTGCCGAACCGCCACGCTGCGTCGATCGGCGGCACGAAATCGGCGACCGAGTCGTGGAAGCCGCGTAACCATTCGGCGACCTGATCGAGCGTTCCGTCGGCGTGCGTCCACGCGGGCCACGGTTTCGTGTCGCCCACCGTCTCCCCTTCGATGAACGTCAGGACCTCGCGACCCTTTTCGT
>JBKPRM010000011.1:0-6701 GCA_046734555.1 Actinomycetota bacterium
GTGTTGCCCTCCTCGACCGTGCCCATCCGCGTGAGCGCACCCGAAGTGAACAACATGGCTTCCAGCAGTGGGGTCTTGCCCGCTCCCGCGTGGCCGACCAGCAAGACGTTGCGGATCTCGTTCGCGTCGTAGCGCTTCAACGCGGGCTCCTTCGTGGGAAGCGAACAGGTCAGGGGATATTACTGAGTGCTCCCAGAGCCCGCTGGGGCCCCCGCAGGAGTTGCTACGCTCGCCCGATCCGATGGTCCGCTTCCAGCGCCAACCGCCGGGCACCGCGATCACCCGCAGCTGCACCTTCCTCGGCCTGGGCTCTGCGATCGCCGCGGGCGTCTTGATCGTCGACCACCAGCCGGTCCGCGCAGGCGTGCTGACGGGGGTCAGCGGTGCGCTGCTGCTCGTCGGCGGGCACCGAGCGAACCACGGCCTCGGCGGGCCGGTCGACCGGATGCTCACCGAGCTGTTCGATCGCGCGTGGGACGCGTGCATCCTTGCCCCGATCGTGTGGGTGTCCTACGGAACGCGGCCGGAGCTCGCCCTCGGCGCATTGATCGCGTTGTGTGCGAGCTATCTCTCCTCCTACGTGCGAGCGAGAGGCGCTGCGCTCGGCTACTCGATGGAGGAGAGTCACGTCACCCGCGGCGTGCGCTACGGCGTCCTGTCGCTCGGTCTGTTGTTCTCGTGGCTCCCCTCGATGGTGTGGGTCGCTGCCGTCGTGTCGACCATCGCGGCGGCGGTGCGCACCGGTCAGGTCGCGCGAGAGGCGCGAGCGTGACCACGGCGGTCGAACCCTCGACGGAGGCCGAGCGAGACACGCTTCGCGAACGGATCGCCTTTCTCGCCTACGCCGGGGCCGCGCGGCTCGCCCGGCTGCTTCCTACCCGGCTCGGTCGCGCGGTCTTCCGTGCTGCAGGCACCGCCGGCTTCCATCTCGCGGGGGGCACACGTGCTGTGGTCGCTGCGAACCAGGCGCGGGTCATCGGCCGGCCGGTCAACGATCCGCTCGTCGTCGCGAGCACGCGCGAGGCCTTCCGACGGTACGCGCGGTACTGGTACGACTCGTTCGCGATCGGCGCGTGGCGCCCGGACGACGTCGCCGAGGCCTTCACTTGGGACGGCGACCATCACCTGTTCGATTCCATCGCCGAAGGCCGCGGCGTCATCGCGGTCCTCCCGCACCTTGGGAACTGGGATGCGAGCGCGCGTGCGATGGCGGACCGCGGTTTGCCGATGGTCGCGGTCGCGGAACGGTTGCGGCCCGAACGGCTGTTCCAGCTGTTCGTGCGTCAGCGGGTGGAGTACGGGATCGAGGTCGTCGGTCTCGACGGCAGCGTCGGGAGGGCGCTCACGACCGCGCTCGCGGATGGCAAGTTGATCGGGTTGCTCTCGGACCGAGATCTCACCGGCCGGGGCATCGAGGTCGAGATGTTCGGCGCGCGGCGGCGGCTGCCCGCAGGCCCGGCGATGCTCGCGCTGTCGACGGGAGCGCCGGTCGTCGTGGTCGGGACCTACGAGACGCCCACCGGCTGGCGCGGCGTGGTATGGCCGCTGGAGATGCCTGAGCTCGTCGGCGATCGCCGGACCGACGCGCGCGCGATCACGCAGGCGATCGCCGACGCGTTCGTGAAGCTGATCTCTGCATCGCCGGCCGACTGGCACGTCTTCGAGCCTGCGTGGCCGGACGACGCAGCCTGATGCGGGTCGCGCTGGCCTGCCCGTACGCGTGGGACGACCCCGGTGGCGTGCAGGTGCATGTCCGGGGACTGGCGACGGGCCTGCAGGAGCGCGGGCACGACGTTCTCGTCGTCGCCCCCACGCGGAGCGCACCACCCGAGCCGTGGGTCGTGTCGGTCGGTCACCCCGTGGACATCCGCTACAACGCCTCGAACGCGCCGATCGATCCGCGGCCGTGGTCGCGTCGAGCGATCCGCCGCGCGCTCGCGACCTTCGGCCCCGACGTCGTGCACGTGCATCAGCCCACCGTGCCGTCGACCGGGCTGTGGGCGACGCTCGAGGCGCGCGCGCCGGTGGTGGCGACGTTCCATTCGGGCGCCACGCGCGCGCGCCTGTACGACGCGGCGGCACCGATCCTGCGGCGGGCCCTCGCGCGGATCGGGGTCAGGATCGCCGTCTCCGATCGGGCGGCGGCGTTCGACCGCGAACGACTGGGCGGTGCGTTCCGGGTGATCCCGAACGGGATCGACGTCGATCGGTGGGCCGAGGCTGACCCCGCCGACCTCGGCCCGGGCCACAAGCTGTTGTTCGTCGGCCGGCTCGACGCGCGGAAAGGCTTCCCGGTCGCCGTCGGCGCGTTCGATCGGCTCGCGCGTGAGCACGGAGATCTCCGACTCATCGTCGTGGGTGAGGGTCCCGAGCGTTCGGCGCTCGACACCCTGCCGACCCTGCTCCGCGCGCGCGTGACGATGCTCGGCTCGGTACCCAACAGCGAGCTGCCGCCGATACACGCGGGCTGCAACGCGTACCTCGGCCCCTCGACCGGGGGCGAGTCGTTCGGGATCGTCGTCGTCGAGGCGATGGCCGCCGGGCTGCCGGTGATCGTCAGCGACACGCCCGGCTACGACGAGGTCGTCCACGACGGGGTCGATGGGCTGCTCGTTCCACCGGGTGACCCCGGGGCGCTCGCGGCAGCCGTCCGGCGTGTCCTCGACGACCCAACGCTCGCGGAAAACCTCGCCGCCGCGGGCCGAGAGCGGGCTACGGACTTCGCGTGGCCGGGTGTGCTCGACCAGGTCGAACAGGCGTACCGAGACGCCCTGGAGATGGGGACGTCGCCGCTACGATAGGCCCGTGGGTGCAGTGGGGTGGATCGTCGTCGGCCTCGTCGTCCTGCTCGTGATGTGGGCGATCTGGGCGTTCAACCGCCTGGTCCGGTACCGCAACCGGGCCGACGAGGGTTGGTCACAGATCGACGTGCAACTCCGCCGCCGCTACGACCTCATCCCGAACCTGATCGCGACGGTGCAGGGCTATGCGGCCCACGAGCGGGAGGTATTCGAGGAGGTCACGCGCGCGCGGGCCCACGCCGAGAACGCCACGGGTGTCGCTGGCCAAGCCGACGCCGAGAACCAGGTCACGACGGGTCTGCGGCAGCTGCTCGCCGTCGCCGAGAACTACCCCGAGCTCAAGGCCAATCAGAACTTCCTCGCGCTCCAGGAAGAGCTGACCGGTACCGAGTCGAAGATCGCGTATGCGCGTCAGTACTACAACGACCAGGTGCGACTGCTGAACACCGCGATCGAATCGTTCCCGTCGAGCGTCCTGGCCAACGCGTTCCGGTTCGAGAAGCGGGAGTTCTTCGATATCGAGGACGCGGCGCGCGCACCGGTGCAGGTCGACTTCGAGAGGCCGTAGTCGGTGCACGAGCAGATCGCGGCGAACAAGCGCAAGACCTTCTTGTTGATCGTGCTCGCGATCGCCTTCACCGGCGCGATCGGATGGCTCATCGGGTTCCTCTGGTTCAACGGGGGGACCGTCGGTCTAGTGATCGCAGTCGTGCTGGCGCTCGTGCTCTCGCTCAGCTCCTATTTCTTCGGCGACAAGGCGGTGCTCGCTTCCACGCGGGCCAAGAAGGTGACGCCCGAGGAGGAGCCACGGCTGCACAACGTGGTCGAGGGCCTCGCGATCGCCGCCGGTGTCCCGAAGCCGCAGGTCTACGTCGTGCCCGAGATGGCGCCGAACGCGTTCGCCACCGGACGCGACCCCGAGCATTCGTCGATCGCGGTCACGCAGGGCCTGCTCGACATCATGAACCGGGTGGAGCTCGAGGGCGTGATCGGCCACGAGATGTCCCACGTGCTGGACCGCGACATCCTCGTGGGCACGGTCGTGGCGACCGTGGTGGGCGCGGCGATCCTGCTGTCGGAGATCTTCACGCGCACCTGGTTCTTCGGGGGCGGCGGTCGCCGGCGTGATTCGGGGGGCGGGGACGCCGGCATCTTGTACCTCGTGCTCTTCGCGGTCGGGATCGTGCTGCTGATCCTGGCGCCGCTCGCGGGTCAGCTGATCAAGCTGTCGGTCAGCCGGAACCGGGAGTACCTGGCGGACGCGCAGGGGGTACTGCTGACCCGCTATCCACCCGGCCTGATCTCCGCCCTGGAGAAGATCGGCGCGGCGCCGCACGCGATGCGCGCCGCGAACAACGCCACCGCGCATCTGTGGCTCGACCAGCCCTCGCGGATCCCCGGGCAGCAGACGAGCACGATCGAGCGGCTGTTCTCGACGCACCCGCCGATCCAGGAGCGGATCCGGCGCCTGCAGGAGATGTAGCCGCGCAGGTCACGGGCGGTAAACTGACGGCTCACCACGCGACAGGAGGCGATACCCGTGCAGCGCGAGACCGGCACCTTCACCGTGAAGTCCGGCCTGGCCGAGATGCTCAAGGGCGGCGTCATCATGGACGTCACCACGGCCGATCAGGCGAAGATCGCAGAGGACGCCGGCGCGTGCGCGGTCATGGCGCTCGAGCGGGTGCCCGCCGACATCCGCAAGGAAGGCGGCGTCGCGCGCATGGCCGACCCGACGAAGGTCGAGGAGATCAAAGCCGCCGTCACGGTCCCGGTGATGGCGAAGGCGCGGATCGGGCATTTCGTCGAGGCACAGGTCCTGCAGTCGCTCGGCGTCGACTACATCGACGAATCCGAGGTGCTCACGCCGGCCGACGAGGAGTTCCATATCGACAAGTGGGCGTTCACCGTGCCGTTCGTCTGCGGCTGTCGGAACCTCGGCGAGGCGCTGCGGCGGATCGCCGAAGGCGCGGCGATGATCCGCACGAAGGGCGAGGCCGGCACCGGCAACGTCGTCGAGGCGGTGCGTCACGAGCGCACCCTGTTGCAGGGCATATCCGAATGCGTGCAGCTGCGACCGGAGCAGTACGTGACGAAGGCCAAGGAGCTGGGCGCCCCGGTCGAGCTGGTTCGGATGGTAGCCGAGCAAGGCCGACTACCGGTCGTGAACTTCTCGGCGGGCGGGATCGCGACGCCGGCCGACGCGGCGCTCATGATGCAGCTCGGCGTCGACGGCGTGTTCGTCGGGTCGGGCATCTTCAAATCCGAGGATCCGGCGTCGATGGCTCGCGCGATCGTCGAGGCGACGACGCATTTCCAGGATCCCGACGTGCTCGCGAAGGTGAGTCGCGGGCTCGGCGACGCGATGCAGGGCCTGGAGATCGGCACGCTCGAGACACGGCTCCAAGACCGCGGCTGGTAACGCATGAAGGCCGGCGTGCTCGCCCTCCAGGGCGACTTCCGCGAGCACGCGAAGGTGTTCGCGGCGCTCGGTGCGACTCCGGTCGAGGTGCGCAGCCCGGAGCAGCTCGCCGAGGTCGATTGCCTGGCGATCCCCGGGGGCGAGTCCACGACGATCGGCAAGCTCGCGCGCGCGTACGACCTCGTTGAGCCGGTCCGGCAGCGCGCCGCCGACGGCATGCCGATCCTCGGGACCTGCGCCGGCATGATCGTGCTCGCCGCAGACGTCGACGGCGGCGAGCCACTGTTCGAGCTGATGGACATCGAGGTGCGCCGCAACGCCTACGGGCGCCAGGTCGATTCGTTCGAGGCCGACCTTCAGGTGCGGGGGATCGAGCACCCGGTCCGCGGCGTCTTCATCCGCGCGCCCTGGATCGAACGGATCGGTGACGAGGTCGAGGTGCTCGCGACCTTCGAGGACCGGCCGGTCGTCCTCGAGCAAGGGAACCTCGTTGTGGCATCCTTCCACCCGGAGCTCGTGGGTGAGACCGGGCTCCACGACTACCTGTTGCGAAAGGTGTAGCGCGATGTCCGGGCACTCCAAGTGGGCGACGATCAAGCGGAAGAAAGAGGCGACCGATTCGAAGCGGTCGAACATGTACGCCAAGCTGTTGCGCGCGGTCGAGGTCGCTGCGCGCGAGGGTGGCGGCAGCATCGAAGGCAACATGACGCTCGCGAGCGCCGTGGAGAAGGCGAAGAACTTCAGCGTCCCGAACGACAACATCGACCGCGCGATCAAGCGCGGGACCGGCGAGCTCGGCGACGGCCAGAAATACGAAGAGATCGTGTACGAGGGATACGCACCGGGCGGGATCGCGCTGCTGATCGAGGCGCTGACCGACAACCGCAACCGCACCGCCCAGGAGGTACGGCACGCGTTCACCCGCAACGGGGGGAGCCTGGGCGAGACAGGAACCGTTGCATGGCAATTCACACGCAAGGGCGTGATCGAGGTCGACAAGGCGGTCGCCCCGGACGAGGAGCGCCTCCTCGAGATCGCGCTCGAGGGGGGCGCGGAGGACCTGAACGACTCCGAGTCGACGTGGGAGATCGTCACCGCACCCCAGGATTTCCGCGCGGTCCAGGGCGCGTTGCAGACCGCCGGCGTCCCGGTCGTGTCGTCCGAGCTCTCGATGCTGCCGCAATCCACGATCCCGGTCGCGGGCGGCGAGGCGAGCCAGGTGCTCCGACTGATCGACGCCCTCGAGGAGCTCGATGACGTGCAGAACGTCTACGCCAACTTCGACATCCCCGAAGAGGTCATGGCGGCGCTGTAGCAGCTTCCATCGGCGGGTGACCGGCGGTACGGTCACGACATGCGGAGACGCAGCTTCCTGTGGGTCGTGGCGGTCGTTGCCCTGTCATCGTGCACGACGTCGACGACCACCACGACCGTCACGTCCGTCCCGACGGTGTCGGCCTCGACGCCGAGCCCGACAC
>JBKPRM010000012.1:0-4983 GCA_046734555.1 Actinomycetota bacterium
GTCTCAGATCGCCGCCAAGCAACAGGAGCTCGCCCAAGCTGTCGCGCTGCTCGACAGGCTGCAGTCCGAGCTCGCCGAGACCCAGCGCCAGATCGTCGAGACGCAAGCGCGGATCGACGAGGCGAAGGCCCGGTACGACCGGATCCGCGCCCGGCTCTCGGATCGCACGGCGCAGGCGTTCATGTCGGGCGGCAACTCCGACCTCGAGCTCGTGCTCGGTGCGACCTCGCTGGACAACCTGTCGGACCGGCTGGAATTCCTCGGCGCGATCGCGGGTGCCGACGCCGATCTCGCGCAACAGGTCGCGAACGTCCGCGCCGCCCTCGAGTGGGACGAACAGACGCTCGAACAGCTCGAGGCGGAGCAACAGAAGAAGGTCGACGACCAGGAACGGGTCCGCGATGAGGTCGTCGCGATGTTGCAGGCGATCAGCGACCTTCGGAACCAGGCGGCGGCGACGGCCGAGCAGGAGCTGAACCATCTGCAGCAGGTGCGCAAACAACATCAGGACCTCATGGATCGGCTCAGGCAACAGGCGCAGCAGGCGTCGCAGCCGGTGACGAGCTCGCCGTCGCACCCGGACGTTCCGTTGCCGAACGGGTTCGAGAACCCGCTCAAGGTGTGCCCGGTGGACCAACCTCGCGTGTTCGGTGACGGGTTCGGGGCGCCGCGCTACACCGGGCATTTCCACCTGCACGCCGGTGTCGACATCCTCGCGAACTACGGGACGAAGATCTACGCGCCGTTCGACGGGATCGCGGAGCGGTCCTACAACACGCTGGGCGGCAACTCCGAGTACGTGCGCGCCCCCGACGGCAGCTACGTGTACAACGCCCATCTCCAGAGCTACTCGGCGCACTCGAGCGGCCCGGTCAAGGCCGGCGACGTCATCGGCTACGTCGGAGACACCGGTGACGCGACGGGAACCCCGCACGACCACTTCGAGTGGCATCCCTCGGTGATCCCGAGCAACTGGCCCGCGAGCTCCTACGGGTACACGGTCGTGGGGCCGACCAACGCCGTCAACCCGTACCCCATCCTCGTCGACGTCTGCGGCTGATCGCGCTAGGAAGGCGAGACGGTCGGAACGGCGGCGGAGGCTGCCGTCACGGTCGATGACCAGGTGACCTGATATGCCGTGCCGTCCCGAGCGGTGGCGATCACATCGAACGTCCAGGACCCGGGCGCGAGCGCCGAACTTGCCGCGAAATGGCCCTTGCTGAAGCGCTCGGTCGTGAGCCTCGCCGGCCGCCCGCCGGCCGGGGCCGCAACGATCGCGATGGCATCGAGCAGCAGCTCGTTGCCGGCGGGATCGAACGCGGTGACGTGCACCTGTGTCGGCGTGGTCGTCGATGACGTTCCCTGCACGCGGACACCGTCGTCGAACGACGCGACCGCGACGGTCTCGTCCCCGGGAGCGAGCGTCGTGATGATCCGGCCGGTCGATCGCGTGATCAGGGTGAGCGGGATCTGCACGACGGTCGCTGCGGTTCGCAGTTGCACGGTGGCGAGGAACGTGCCCGCGATCGAAGGGTTGATCGTCTGGGCGGTCCAGCCGGTGCCGGCGGGTTTCAGCTTGACCGTCGCCCCCGGCACGTCGGGCCGCGTCACGGATCGCAGCTGGAGGACCGCCCCATCTGCCGGGAAGGGCTCGCTCGTCCCGTACCGCGTGAAGGTTGCCTGGTAGATGTTGGGACCCGGTTGGCCGGGCGTGACCGTGATACTCGCCTGGACCGTCGTCCCCAGGTCGCTGCCGGTCATGGTGACGTCGTCGCTCGGCTGAGGCGGAGGCGAAGCTGCGTTCAGCGGGGGAGCGAAGCTCGTCAGCGTCGCCGTCAGCGCCAAGATCCCCGCGGCGGCGACGAGCTCGGCGCCCGCGACACGGAGCAACGGGTGCGCGTCGCGGCCGAGCCGCGCGAGGGACCGATAGCGGTTGCGCGCTCCGAGGGCGATCACGACGAGCACGACCGCAACCTTGATCGCGAGCGTCCGGCCGTACGCCGAGCTCCAGACGCGGACGACGTCGTCGAGCCCACCGAGCTCGGCGACGGCTCGGAGCACGCCGGTCGCGACGACGACCGCGATCGCGATCAAGGCGACGGTCGAGTATCGGCGCGCGAGCGTCAACGGCGGGTCGGCGCGGCGCTCTCGGATCAGCAAGACGAGCAGCACGAGCCCCCCGGCCCAGCACGCCCCGGCGATGATGTGCACGAACTGCTCGATCTGTGCGAGCAGCGGGAAGGGGGCCGCGGCGGCGTGGCCGCCGTGTGCTCGGAGCGCGATCGCGATCGCCGCCGCGGCCCCCGCCGCCCACGGCAACCACGGTTGTGACGCGCGAGCCTCGACCACGGCGAGGGTCGCGGCGATCAACGTGACGATCGCGATCGCGATCGGGATCCGCCCGGCCTCAGAGGAGAGATATCGGCCGAACGACGCCGTGCTCGCGCGCTGCTGCGCCCAGACGAAGCCGATGGCCCCGATGGCTGCGGCAACTCCCGCCCACGCGCCGACCCGCGCTCGCGCGTCCGGCGCCCCTCCGAACGCACCCATCCCGACGACGACGATCGCGACGAGCAGCATCAGTCCGGCGTACAGCATCGCCTTCGACACGACGCCGAGCGGCGTCGGACCTGATGCCTTCGGCAGGGGGACGGCAGCTGATGGACCGGTGGGCTTGACGCCGACCCCGAACGTGAACGATGAGCTCGTCTGGTGGCCGTCCTCGACCGACGTCGTCGTCCAGACGGCGGTGTAGACGCCATCGGGAAGATCCTCGCCGACAGGCCACACGAGGGTTCGGTCTCCGTGCGGGACGGGATCGCCGATCTGTCCGACCTGGTTGCCGGCCGCGTCGTACACGATCAGGCCCGAGATCCGGGGGTCCGGCTGCTCCGTGAACGTGATGCTGATCTGGTCCGGCGCCTGCGACAGCATCGCACCGTCGGAAGGATCAGACGTGGTCAGGTTCGCGTGGGCCGTGGCGGGTGCGGCGGCACCGAGCACGGCGGCCGCACACAGCGTGAGCATCACGGCGGCGCGAGTTGGCGTCCTCATGTCGTGGTCTTCTCGAACGTCACCTGAGCGATCACCGGTGGGTCGAAGGGAAGGTGATCCGCCGCGACGAACTCGGCGCTCAACGTGTGTTGGCCCGGCGGGATGTTCCGCAGATCGACCACCTGCGTCGTTCCCCCCACCATCGACACGAGTGACCCGTCGAGGCTGATGTGTAGGTGCCCGGTGTTCGGCGTGATCGCGGTCGTCGTCACCGGCGTCACCGTCGCTCCCTCGAGATCCAGCCGCACGGTGAACTCATCCTGCGATGTCGTGGCGCCGTCGTGGGGAGCCACGAAGGCCAGGGTGGCCGTCGAGGTGGGGCGCGACCCCGGTGCCGCGTTCACCACGGTCGGACCCAGGAGCATCCGTGGCACGAACGTCGCGCACACGACGAGCGCCGCCGCCACGGCGATCGCCGTCCACGCACCCCATCTCGGGAGCCGTGGGAAGCCCGTGCCACGCAGCCGGGACCAGCCGATCCACCCCGTCCAGATGCCCGCGAAGAGCATCACGAGGCTCAGGGACTCGTCGGCCCCGGACGCGTGGGCGAGCACAGGATTCACGCAGCCGCCGGCCTCCTCGGCCGAGCCACCGCGACGATCGCGATCACGACCGCAACGACGGCGATGATCCCCGCGATCAGGGCCAACGTCTCCGCGGAATCGGCCGCGTCGTTGGCCGACGCGATGTCGCTCGTGGTCTGCGCCGACGCCTGATCGATCCGTGACGAGAGCTCCGTCGTCGTCGGCGCGTTCACAGCCGGGAACTGGGCCGCCGCGGTGTCCTCGACCTGGCTGAACGTCTCGGGCCCCGACGTCATCGAGTAGCCGAACTTCTCGCCGTCGACCGTTCCGCTCACGTCGAACGTGTACCTGCCCGGCTGCGTCGGGATGAACGCCGCGCGATAGTCGCCCGGCGTGCCCCATTCGCCGACCTCGAACTGCGGTTGCAGGTCGAGATCCGTGCTCTGCCCCCCGAACTCGACCGACACGGCGACGTCGCCCGGCTTCAGGTCGGTCACGGCGTGCCCGCCGAGCGTGATCTCGAGCTGGACCGCGTTCGGTTGGTTGATGTAGGCCGGCTCGTTCGCGAACCCGGTGAGGAACTCGAGATCGCCTTTCCCCGTGTGCTTCATGTACGAGCCGTGGGCGAACGCCGGAGCTGCCGAGAGGCCGACGGCGGCGAACGCCACGGCGGCGATCGTGAGGGTGCGACGCATGGGAACTCCTTCCGTTCGTCGATGCGGGGCCGCGGCGTGCGGCCCCGAGTCACGCAGCGACGGGGACCGAAGGAGGAGCGCGTCCCGGTGGCGTGCCGTTGATCCAGCGCGTCGCCGGCGATCCCGGCGAGGGTGCCGGCAGGACGATGCAGCCTTGGGGGGGCGCGGTCGCGGGCGACGCGTGCCCGATGTGCTCGGCCGCGCGGAGCACCAGCCGAGCGAGCACGGCGACCGTGCCCGCGACGAGCGCCTGCACCGGCAGGCCGATGAGGAGCACCGGCAGCAAGCGGGCGCTGCCCGACCCCGACGCGACTCGCTCCAGCACCTCCACAGAGGTGAACGCCGCAACCTGGAACGCGACGAGGCGCCACGCGATCGTCCCTGTGGCGGCGTCATCGGAGCCCAGCAGGCGCCCGAGGAACAGCGCGGCGAGCGCGACCAGCGCGACGACGGTGGCGACCGCATCCGCGCCGGCGAGGTAGGCGTGTCCGGACCGTGCGAGCTCGACCGCGCGCGCGTGGGCGTCGGGCAGCAGCAGTCGGTAGGTGACGGTGTGACCGATCAGGACCCCGCCGAGCGCGAGGCCGAGCACGACCGACGGACGGATGGACCGCCGCTTCGACATCTCGTCTATCGTACGCACCTTCCACCACACCGGAGCGGGCCAGGGGTCTTGAACACGAACGACGTTCGGCACATCGGCATCGTGG
>JBKPRM010000013.1:0-6285 GCA_046734555.1 Actinomycetota bacterium
GTGTACCCCGCCGCCGACCGGTCACACTCTCAGGATGAACGGCTTCCAGCTCACCGATCCCAGGCACGTCGTCGACCACGACGCGCCCATCCAAGGCCACTACGAGATCGAGGTCATCGCGCCCGACGGTGAGGGCCGGCAGCGGTTCCTGACCGACAAAGGTCGCGCGGAGGTCCTGCGGCTGATCGACGAGGGCCGCCGCGAGGTCTCCGAGGAGGAGCTCGAGGAACTGACGACAGAACCCGATCTGGGCGCGCTCCTTGCTCGGATGGATCGTGAGGCCGGCGAAGGAGCCTAGAACCGGCTGCATGGCCTGCCCACTTCCTGGGTACGGAAGCCTTGGCCACGCCGTGGCTACCAGGAGCGGGAGGAAGGATGCAGACGATCAACGTCCCAGATGTGCCGGTGATGGCCGAGGTTCGCCGCCGCGGGGTCAGCGGTCTCGCGGGGGATGTCGTGAGGCGGTTCCGCACCGCCGACGGCATGAGTCACGCGCGGGCTCTCGGGTACCAAGGCATGTTCGCGATGCTGTCCGGGTTCATCGGTTTGATCGGACTCGCGAGCGTCCTCGGCATCGAGTCTTTCCGAGGCACCGTGGTGGAGATGGCCAAGAGCGTCGCGCCGGGCCCATCCGGGCAGCTCCTGCAAGAGGCCGCGCGGCAGTCCAGCGGTGGCGGAACCGCCGCTTTGATCGGGCTCGGCGCCGCCCTGATCTCGGGCTCGCTCGCGATGGCGCAGATCGAGCGTTCCGCCAACCGTCTCAGCGGTCGCACGCAGGACCGTCCGTCTCCACAGCGGTTCATCGTGGCGTTGGGACTGGCGGTGTCGGCCGGTGTCCTCGCGGCCCTCGGGTTGTTGATCCTCGGTGGCGGCCACGCGATCGCCACCGGGTTCGGATGGAAGGGTGCCGCCTCCGACATCTGGATGGTCTTGCGGTGGATCCTCGGGATCGCGGCCGCGTTCGCCGGCATCTACCTGTTGTTCCGGTTCGCTCCCGATCGACCGCTCGGTCCTCGGGGCGCGCTGCTCGCGGGCGTCGTCGTGTCACTCGTGCTGTGGCTGCTGCTCACGATCGCGCTCACCGTGTGGTTCGCGGTGTCGAGCAGCTCGCAGACCTACGGCCCGCTCGTGTCGGTGATCGCGCTGCTCCTGTGGGCGGGCGCCACGTCGGTCGCGTTGCACCTCGGCATGGCGCTGACCGCCGAGCTCGCCGTGCCGACGCCCGCCGCCGCGGCCTACTATGGGGCCACCGACGACGGACGGCACTCGCGGGTACCGCCCGTCGTGTCGGATCAGCGGTGACGTCGCCCCGCTAGGGGCAGGACGTCGAGTCCAGGCCGTCGAGGCTGGCCAGCGCCGTGCCCAGATCGCTCACGTGCGGGCCGCTCGAGATGCCGAGATCGAACAGCAGCCGGGCGACGTTGCCGAGACCGGCGCGCGGCGTTGGCTGCGCCGACGCGTGCTCGCCGATGTCACCCTCGCTCGATGCGCGCTGTGACGTCACGACTCCCCAGCAGTTCGGGTGAGCGGGTGCGCCCGCAAGCGCCGACGTTGCCGGCACGCCCACGAGGGCGGCCGCGACGACACAGGAGAGGAGGAATCGTTTCACGGGGGGGTCTCCCTTCTGTCTCGGCGCAACGTACCTCCGCCCGTGAAACCTGTCGAATCCACGCGCATCGCCGTGCCGTGGTGTGCGCGAACGTTTCGTGCAGCACGAACCGGGAATCCAAAGGCATACGGACGTACAGGGGGTACGCGATGGTGACGCGGAAGAAGTTGGCCAGGACCGGCGAGAAGATCCTCGCCAGCGATGCCGCGCAGGCGGTGGTCGGATCCACCGTTGACGCGCTCGAGGAGGTCGCGACCGAGAAGGTCGACGACGCCGCCGAAACCGTGAAGATCAAGGCGAAGCGGGCAGGCGAACGCGGCAAACGCCGCAGCGCTCGCCCGGCCACGCGCCGCACGACGAAGAAGCCCTCGGCGCGGAAGAAGATCGCGTCGCGGAAGGCAACCGGTCGGAAGAAGACCACCGCGCGCAAGCCCGCAAGCAGGAAGAAGACGACGGCGCGGAAGGCCGCGTCACGCAAGAAGGCGACCGGCCGCAAGAAGACGACCGCCAGGAAGCCGGCGACGCGGAAGAAGACGACCTCGCGGAAGCCCGCCTCACGGAAGAAGACGACCGGGCGCAAGAAGACGACCGGGCGCAAGAAGACGACCGGTCGGAAGAAGACGACCGGTCGGCAGAAGACGACCGGGCGCCGCTCGAGCTAAACAGCGAAGGGTCGTCGGCGTCGTTCCGACCGAGGAACAAGCCGCCTCACGCGCCTGTCGCCCCGTGCTTCGCGTGATGTTCATCGGGGAGCGCTGAGCACGTTGGTCCGGTGTTTCGGCAGCGGCCGCAACAGAGCGATCACGGCCTTCCGCTCTCGGAAACTCGTCGGCGCGACGGCGAGTTCGGTCCGAACGGTTCGACCGTCGGCGTCGATGCAGGAGAACCCGTCGGTCCAAGGATCGCCGCCCTCTCCCACCGCCCGCAGGAACGCGAGGAACTCAGCCGCCTCGCTGAGGTACAGGGCGGAGATCTGCATCCCGCGCATCTCGTCCCGCTCGTATCCCAGAAGGGTTGCGGCTCCTTGGCTGACGTCCAAGATCTCGTCGGTGTAGGGATCGACGACGAAGATCGCGTCTGCGGACGCATCGAGGGATCGGAGATCGTCGTCTGCATCGAGGATCGCTGGGTGGCCCCCGACCGGATCTGACGACGCGGATCCTGTCGCGTGATGCCGCGGCATCACGGCCTCGAGCGTCGCCTCGGCCCGCCGTCGTTCCGTGATGTCCAGGGCCACGCCGGCAGCGCCCGTGATCGTGCCGGTATGGTCGCGCAGGGGCTCGACATGGGCGAGCACGATCCGATCACCGAGCTGCAGCTCGTGCGTGACCGCGTCGCCGCCGAGGGCGAGCCGGTGGGCCCGAACCGGCTCCGGTGGGGAATCCTTCAGGAGGTCGCCGACCCGACGCCCGAGGATCTCCGCCGGCACGACCCCGAAGATCCCGAACGCGTCGCCGCTGACGTCGACGATCCGCATCTCCGTATCGGTCGTCCACCGCGTGGAAGCGAGCCGCTCCTCGACCAGGAGGCGGAAACCCGGCTGGACCCTCGGCGCGTCCGCAGGAAGGAGGGAGCGCGGATCGGCTCGGCGGACGATCGCGAGGTAGATCGACTCGGTTTCGGGCAGCGGCTCCATGCCGAGCTCGTCGTGGAGATGTTCGCGGCAGCGCAGGTACGCGCCGATCGCGTCTTCCTGCCGGCCGAGCCCTTGCATCGCGAGCATGGAGAGGCGACATGCCCGTTCGTCGCCGGCGTCTTCCTCACGGACCACCTCGCTGTGGCGCAGCGCCGTCGTGAGCTCCCGCGCAACCAATGCGGCTTCGGCGGCATCCAGTCGGGCAGCTCGGACGATCGTCCGGTATCGCTCGCGGATCTGGACCGCCCACGCAGCGGTCGGCTCGTCTTCGAACACCTCGCCACGAACCAGCGCTAAAGCATCTTCCAGGATCGAGCGGCTTTGGCCGGTTCGGCCTCGCTCCGCTTCCGCCAGCAACGAATCGAAACGGTCGAGGTCGAGGTCGGCGCCTTCGTTCGCGAACCGATAGGCGCCGGGCCCGGTCTCGACGATGTCCTTCCCGCGCACATCGTGGAGGTGCGTCCGCAGGATCGATATGTAGCTCTCCAAACCACCGGAGGGATTCTTCGGAACGAGCTCGCCCCACAGGAGTCCGATCAGTCTGTCCTTCCGCACGGCATGTCCCCGGGCAGAGATCAAGATCTCGAGGACGTGTCGTGGCATCACGCCTCCGAGGTCGCCGGGGCCGAGATGCCGATCGGCCCGATGGATAGCGAGCTGGCCGAAGGCCTCGATCCTGACCCGGGTGTCGCCCACTTCGTCCCCTTGATGCTCGCGAGCGGGTCAATCATGACACCTGCGGCACGGCCGCCTGAACCGAAGCGAGTCGGCGATCGAGGGAGCAGCTCAGCTGCTCAGGTGGCCTGGCGCTCCTCCTCTTCGATCGGGACCCACGCCCGGACGGTCGTGCCGCCATCGGAGACGCTTTCGATCTCGAACCTGCCGCCGGCGAGCTCGGCGCGCTCACGCATGCTGGCGAGGCCGAGGTGACCCGGCCTCCCGCTCATGCTCGCGTCGAATCCCTTCCCGTCGTCGACGACGGTCACCGAGACGCCGTCGCCATCCGACGCGAGGACCACCTCGACGCGCGTCGCGCCAGCGTGCTTCCGAACGTTCATCAGCGCTTCCTGTATCACCCGATACAGGATGACGGCTCCGTTGCCGGGAGGTTCCTTAGAGAGATCGACACGAAGCGACGAGCCGATGGCCGTCTCCACGGCGAGCTGGTCGAGGGTCGATCGCACGGCTGCCTCGAGTCCCTCGGTATCGAGGAGGGGCGGTCGGAGCTCCGTCAAGAGATCGCGCAGCCCGGCGATCGCCTTGCGGACGGCTCCCACGAGCCGGTCGATGTCGGGATCGAAGCCCGACCCGCCGGTCCACGCTCGCAGCCCCTCGATGTTCATCACCACCGAAGCCAGATCCTGGATGCTCTCGTCGTGGATCGTTCGAGCGATCCGTGATCGTTCCCGCTCTTCCGCCGTGACCAGCCGCGCCAGCAGCTCTCGCCGCTGTCGGTCGCTCGTCCGCAGAGCATCCATCGCCGCGTCAAGCTTCGCCTCGGCGAGCTTCCGCTCTGTGATGTCGAAGAGCACGCCGAGGGAAAACTTCGGATCTCCGTGGGCGTCGCGGATCATCCGAGCCTGGTCGCGGAGCCAGACGACCTGCCCGTTCCTCGTGACGACTCGATACTCCTGCGCGAGAGGATCACCGGTCGCGTGATGAGCCGCGTCGGCCGCGACCGCCGCCTCGCGGTCGTCTGGGTGGAGCAATGCGATCCAGATCTCAGGCCGGCCTTCGAGCTGTCCCGGGGTGTAGCCCAGCATCGAGGTGATCTGCGGGCTGAAGAAGACAGGACGGTATCCGGTTGGACTCGCAGCATCGGGCCGGTCGATGTACGTCGTTGCCGGGATCTCCTTCACGAGGGCCTCGTACCGCTCACTCGCCTCGTCGAGCGCACGGTCACGCCGATCGTGGGCGATCGCGCTCGCGAGGACCGCGGCCGCTGATCGGAGCACCTCGACCTCGGCCGGTGTCCATGCGGTCGCGACCGGACCGAATGCGAAGAATCCCCACGGCCTCGCCTCGACGAGGATCGGCACGACGATCGAGACGTTCAGGCCGAACCGCTTCAGCAGTCGATCGCCGTACCGCGCGGTGCTCTCGTCCGGTATGAACGCATCGCCACTGCCCGTCAGCTCGAGCCAGCTGTCCGGCAATCCTGGAACCGTCATCGATCCTTCGACCGTTGGCGTGGCGGCCCACGTCCGGACCGGCACCGCGTCCACGCCGTTCTCGAGAAGACGGTGCTCGTACACCCAGCCGCGATCGACCTCCGCGGCAGTTGCCAGCGTGGCGAGGGCGTCGGCGCTCGTCCACTCCCACGAACCGGTGCTGAGGCGGTCGGCGACACGCCGGAGCGCATCGGTCAGCCTTATCAGGCGTGAGATCGATAGGTCGTCGCGATGAGGTCTATCGGTTCGGCCCATGCCCAGACCGTAGGGGTGGCTCCATGGGGAGACCTTGGGCACGTCGTCGTCAGGGATGAGTGATCCTGGCAGTGGCTCGCTTGCCCCAAGGCATCTGCTCAAGACGTGTCGGCGCTGGTTCAGAACCCGTATGACGCGTGGGCCCAGGGATCCCCTCACTGACGTCTTCGAACCTCGACCTCGAACTAGGCTGAGGCATGCGGCACGAGCGACGGCCGGTGGTCCTGTCCTGGAGCGGCGGCAAGGATTCGGCCCTCGCCTTGCGGAGACTTCGCCAAGATCCCGCGTTCGAACTTCGCGCGCTGTTGACGACGATCACCGAAGGCCACAACCGCATCAGCATGCACGCGATCCGAGAGAACATCCTGATGCGGCAAGCATCTGAGATCGGCGTGCCGGTCGTTCGGGTGCCGATCCCGCCGAACTGCTCTGACGCCTTGTACCAAGAACGGATGGGCGAGGCCCTCGACGACCCTCTGATCGCAGACGTGTTGCACGTCGCGTGCGGTGACCTGTTCCTCGAGGATGTCCGCGCCTACCGCGAGGCGCAACTGACGAGGGCCGGCAAGCAGGGACTGTTTCCGCTCTGGGGGGAGAACACGGCTGCGCTCGCC
>JBKPRM010000014.1:0-8645 GCA_046734555.1 Actinomycetota bacterium
GTTCCAGCGCGTGTCCGAGCGTATGTCCATAGTTGAGGAACAGGCGCGCGCCCGTGTCGCGCTCGTCGCCCGCGACGGTCCCGGCCTTGATCCGGACGCACCGCGCGACCAAAGCCTCCAACGCGGCGGGCTCGCGCGCGAGGACCGGCCGCGGATCGCGCTCGAGCATCTCGAGCAACTCGGGGTCGAGCGCGAGCGCGTACTTCACGACCTCGCCGAGCCCCGAGCGGTAGTCGCGCTCGTCGAGCGTCGACAGCGTCGCCACATCGCAGATCACGGCGAGCGGTTGATAGAAGCTGCCGACGAGGTTCTTCCCCTCCGGCAGGTTGACGGCGGTCTTCCCGCCGATCGCGGCGTCGACCTGGCCGATCAGCGTCGTCGGGACCTGGACGAACGGCACCCCGCGCATGTAGCTCGAGGCCACGAACCCGGCGAGATCCCCGACGGTACCGCCGCCCAGTGCGAGCACGAGATCGTCGCGATGCGCCTCTTGTGAGGCCAGCTGATGGAGCAGCGCGTCGAACACCTGCATCGACTTCGCGGGCTCGCCCGACGGCACCGGTATCGCGACATGCGGCACGTCGCCGCGATCCAGCGCCTGCTCAAGCTCGGGCAGCCAGCTCTCCGAGATCGCTCGGTCGACGATGACGAACACGCGGGTGTCTCCTCCGAGACCGGGCAGCAGGGACGTGGCGTCCGCGAGCACGCCGCCACCGATGGTCACCTCGTAGGACCGCCCCGGGATCGGGACGGTCACGCGTTCCAACGGAGCTCCTCCACGATGGCGTCGGCGACCTCCCCCGGTTCGCCGCGCCCGTCCACCACGTGCGCGGCGAACTCTCGGTACAGCGGCTCGCGCTGCTGCAGGAGACGCTCGAGGTCGCCCTCGGCCCGGATCAGGGGACGATCCTCATCGGGCCGCACCCGCGAGGCGAGCACGGCGAGCGGCACGTCCAAGAAGACGCACGTGCCGGTGCTCCGAAGCGTGATCCGATTCGCGGGTTCGAGCACGACGCCGCCGCCGCACGCGATCACCGCGGGATCGTGCGTCGACGCGGCAAGCAGGGCCTTCGCCTCGCGGGCCCGGAACCCGTCCTCGCCCTCCTCGGCGAAGATCTCGGTGATCGTCCGGCCGTCGTCGGCGGCGATCTCGACGTCGAGGTCGATGAACGGCACACCGAGCCGCCCGGCGAGCTCTTCGCCGACGGTGGACTTGCCGGACCCCGGCATCCCGACCAGATAGACGATCACGGCAGGAGCTCCAGGTAGGCGTGCATGTTCCTGGTCGTCTCGGGCAGCGAGTCACCGCCGAACTTCTCGAGGAGCGCGTCGGCGAGCGTGAACGCGACGACCGACTCCCCCACGACGCCGCCTGCGGGAACCGCGCACGCGTCGGTGCGCTGCTTGATCGCGACGGCCGGCTCACCGGTCGCGAGGTCGACCGTCCGCAAGGGCTTCGGCACCGTCGAGAACGGCTTCATCGCCGCGCGGGCCCGGATCGGCTCGCCCGTCGACATGCCTCCCTCGATGCCGCCCGCGCGCCCGGAGGCCCGCCGCATCCGGCCTGCGCGCAGCACGACCTCGTCGTGGGCCTTCGAGCCCGGCCGCGCTGCCGTCGCGAACCCATCGCCGATCTCGACACCCTTGACGGATTGGATCGACATCAGCCCTGCGGCGATCCGTGCGTCGAGCTTGCGATCCCACTGGACGTAGGAGCCGGCCCCCGGCGGCACGCCGTAGGCGAGCACCTCGAAGACCCCGCCGACGCTGTCCTTGTCCTTCCGAGCCCGGTCGATCTCCGCGACCATCGCCTCGCCGGCGGCGGGGTCTGCGCACCGAACCGGCGACCGGTCGATCTCCGCCGCATCCTCGGGCGTCGGCAGCGGTCCGCGCCGCGCCTTCGCCTTGCCGATCTGCACCACGTGGGAGAACACGCGGACGCCGAGCTCGGTGAGGAAGGCCTTGCACACGGCGCCGGCCGCGACCCGCGCCGCCGTCTCCCGGGCGCTCGCGCGCTCCAGCACGTTGCGGACATCGTCGAACCCGTACTTGAGGGCCCCGACGAGATCCGCGTGGCCGGGCCGTGGCCTCGTCAGTCGGGTGGCGGGATCCATCTCGCCCTCGGCCCCCATCAGCTCCGCGTACTTCTCGGCGAACTCGACGTTCGCGATCGTGATCGCCACGGGCGAGCCGATCGTCCTCCCGTGGCGGACCCCGCCGAGGATCTCGAACGCATCGGCCTCGAAGCGCTGCCGGCCACCGCGACCGTACCCGTGTCGGCGACGCGCCAACTCGTGCGCGATCGCGTCCTGCGCGACCGGAACGCCGGCGGGCATCCCGTCCACGATCACGACGAGCCCGGGCCCGTGCGACTCACCGGCGGTCAGGAAGCGCAGCATGCGGCCAATCATAAGGAAGGGTGCGGTCGGCTCCGGCGATGGTCGATCGGGGTGGCGGGGGCGGCCCTGTTGGGCCCGCCCCCGCCCGACCGGCGACCGCTCCCCCCGTGGGCGCATCGCCGGCGTCTGTGACGGCCGGTTACTTGTTCTGGGCGACGCAGAGCGTGAACGCCTGGTCGCCGAACAGGAAGGTGGCGCAATTCCCGGAGACGGACTGCAGCTCGTATTCGTCGTTCGGACCGAAGGTGTCGCCCGCGGACGGGTGATAGACGGTCGAGTCCACCTCGACCGTGGCCTGTTCGACGCCGTTCGAGGACGTGTCGAGCAGCGTCACCTGGTGACCCCCGATCGTCGTCGAGGCACCGTTCGCGCCGCTGCGCGGACCGCCACCCGTCCCCGGTCCGCTGCTGGTGGTCTGCCCCGGGGTCGAGCTCGTCGGCGGTGTCGTCGTGCCGCCCGACGTGGAGGTCGAGCCGCCGGAGGTGGTGCTGCCAGGTGAGCTGGTGGTGCCCGAGGAGGTCACCGGGAAGCCAGGCGGGATCGAGAAGGGATCGCGGACGGGAAGCACGAGGACTGGTGATGGGGTGAGGCTCGGCGACTCGGTCCCGCCGCCCCCGCCGGGCGCGGAGGTCGTCGGCCGCAGCGGCGACGAAGAAGGCAGCGCTTCCTCGCCGCCCCCGCCGCTCAGCAGCTTGAACAGCAGGAACGCCACGAGCAGGACCCCGAGGATGATCCCGCCGACCCGGAGCGTCCGTTTGTCGCGGTCGGTCAGCGCCACGTCAGCCACCCACCTCGGTCGTCGGGCCGGGCGACGAGCCGGGACCGGCACTCGTGTCGCTCGTGAACGCCTGGATGTCGAACGTGGCCGTCAGCTCGGGCGAGCCGGTCGCATCGGTGCCCGCCCCGGGCGTCAGGGACAGCGTCGTGATCTTCGCGGCGCGCGGCAGCGTCTCGATCGCGTACGCGAACTGCGTCATGTCGTTGTACGTGCCGGTGACGCTCACCGACAGGGAGATCACGCTGAGCCCAGTGGTGTCGTCGAACGCCACGCTGTTCGTCTGTGTCGTGAACGCGAGCCCGGCGTTGAGGGCCGCGTTGTGAACGAGCAGGATCAGGCCCGGCTCATCCGCCGTGGGCGGGATCTGCCGGTGCACCTCGTCGATGATCTTCTGGTTCTGCGGCGCCTCGGCCTTCGTGTCCTCGAGCGCGCTGCGCTGCGTCTCGAGGGTCTGCCCCTTGCTGACGGCCGACGCGAGATCCTCCTTGGCTGTCGAGACCTGACCCATCTTGGGAAGCACCAGGAAGAAGATCGCGAGCACGACCAACAGAGCCGCACCGATGGCTGCGAACAGCGGTGCGCGGGGGTTATCCACCGAGCACCGCCTCTCCGGCCTCGCCGCGCTGCGTCAGGGCGTCTTGGGTGAGGTCCACCGATGTGTCGAACGTGTAGGCGCCCGCGACCGCCGAGTCCGCACCGATGCTCGAGGACCAGGGGTTGACCCAGCCGTCGACCGTCTCGAGACGGGTGAGCCAGGTGCTCAGCGAGTCGAAGTGCAGCGTCTCGCCCGAGAAGGTGAGCGAACCGACGAACGTGGTATCGCTTCCCGCTTCGGGCACCGCCGCCGGATCGATCGTCGCCGACATGTCGGTGAGGTAGGTGTCCGATGGGATCACCTTGGACACGTCGACGAGCAAGCCGGAGTACGAAACCTCATTCGCGTAGGCGACGTTCAGCAGATCCTGCTGCTGTTGCGCCTCGATACGCAGCTGCTCGAACTTCTGGAGGTCGTTCACCTGCTGCTGCAGGGAAGCGTTCGTCTGCTCCTGCGCCTTGATGTCTTGCTGGACGTCGTTCAACCGGATGCCCTGGAAGATCCAGAACACGAGCACCAAGCCGAGCGCGGCGATGCCGGCCAGGATGATGAGGCCCACCCGGCGGCGGGTCGCCTGTCCTTTCTTGATCTCTGACGGCAGCAGGTTGACGCGGCTCATGCGTCCTCCTCCGGCAACGCCAGCCCGACCGCGACCGCGAGCAGCGGCTCAGCGGCGGTCACGTCGGCCTCATCCAACTGGTGGGCGATATGACTGAACACGGCACCCGGCTCGACCGGCACGGGGATCCGTTGGCGCATGAGGTCGAACAGACCCTCGAGGCGCGAGCCGCCCCCGGTGATCTTCACGTGGCCGATGCGCGCCTCGCGCGTCTGGGCCGTGTAGAACTCGAGCGAGGAGCGCACCTCGTCGACGAAGGCCGCGGCGCGCTGCAAGGCGGCCTGACGAACCTCTTGCGGCTTCGGCGCGCCTTCGACCTCTTGTCCGCGCTTCAGCCGTTCGGCGACCTCGTCCTCGACGCCCGATGACCTGGCGATCGCGACCGTGATGTCGCGACCCCCGCTCGGGAGGATCCGCACGAACCGCGTCTCGCGGCGCGCGTGCACGACGATGTTGGTCACGTGAGCGCCGATATCGACGATCGCCTCTTCGACCTGGCCCTGTTCGAGGTCGAGGCCCGTGTCGGAGGCGCCCACCGAGCGCACCAACGCGAATGGGATGAGGTCGATGCCGAGGGGGTCGAGCTTCGCGACACGCACCGCGTCGACGACGAGATCGACCATGCTCCGTTGCGCCGCGACGAGGAGCATCCGGAGCATCCGCCGGTCGTCCTGCTCGAACTCGCCGACCGCGTGATAGTCGAGGACCGCGTCCTCCACCGGCATCGGGATGAACTCCTGCACCTGGAACCCGAGCGAGGACCGGAGCTCCTTCTCGGGCAGATACGGCAGCGAGATCTCACGGACCACGACGCGTTGGTTCCCCACCCCGAGGTAGACCTGTCGGCCCTTGAACCCGCCTTCGTCCCAGAGCCGGCGGAGGGCATCGGAGACCGCCGTCGGATCGCGGACCTCGCCGCTCTCGACCGCCCCCGGCGGCAGCGCGATCTGGCTCGCGCGAACGACAGCGGGCGGCGACCCCACGAGCTCCACGGCCCGCACGGCGGTGGAGCCGATGTCCAGACCGATCCGTCCCCGCGCCATCAGGGGCCCTCCACTTGGACCGAACGCGACGAGAGGAACTGCTCGACGTCGGATCCGCGCACCCGGTAACTCCGCCCCACGCGGACGGCGGGGAGCTCACCGCTCTTGATCAGCCGGTAGACCGTCATCGTCGAGATGCGCATCGCCGAGGCAACCTCGGCGACGGTCAACAGCGAAGCGCCGTCGCCCCAGAAGGTGCGTGCTCCGCCGGTCGCCATCGCCCTCTCCTCGGTCCGCGGTCGCGAACCACATGTGCAACATCTGCCACAGGAAGCTCATCAGGGCCCGATAGCCCCGGAAGCACGCAAAGGACACATCAGGGAACAGGGCGAGTCAAACACCCCAGGAGGTCATTTCCGCAGGTCGAACGCCTGTTCGGCGGATCTCAGACGTGCAGGACCGTTCGCTGGTACCAGTCGGCGATAGAAGGACCCCAGAGGGCCCCGACGACCGCTCCAGCGGCAAGGAACGGTCCGAACGGGATCGCTCCCTTCCGGCCGGCCCCCCGAACCAGGGCGACGATCGCTCCCAGCGAGCCGAGGACGATCGCGGCCCCCGCCGCCACCGCCACCTGACCGAGGCTGAGGGCGCCGAGGACCAAGCCGATCAACGCCGCGAGCTTCACGTCCCCCATCCCCATGCCCCGCGAGACGGCCGCCACGACGAACAGCACCCCCCCGTACGCCGCGAACCCGATCGCCGCCCGTGTGAGATCGATCGGCGCGCCGGCGAGACGCGCGACCAGCAGGTAGAGCGGCGCGGCGACGAGCGCCGGATACATCAGCTTGTTCGGGATGATCCGCCGTTCGATGTCGATCGCGGTGATCACCGGCATCAGGCAGAGCAAGGCGGCGACGCCGACGGCGACCCACACGCTCTCATAGACGAAGAACGGGGCCGCCGTCAGCACGGCCGTGCTCAGCTCGAGGAGTGGGTAGCGAACCGGGATCTTCTCGTGGCAGTCACGGCAGCGCCCCCCGAGCAAGATCCAGCTCAGCACCGGGATGTTGTCCCGGTTGCGGATCGGCGCGTCGCAGTGGGGGCACCGCGACCGCGGAGCGACGACGGAGGCGCCGGCGGGGACACGCTCGGCAACGACGGTCATGAAGCTGCCGAGGGCAAGCCCGACGACAGCGGCGAGAGGTGCGAGCCAGACCGTGGGCACCGATCGACCTTAGACGTTGAGCTCCTGCCAGAGGACCTGCTCGTAGGAGGCCCCGAACCCGAGCACGCGCTCCACCCGGGAGTTGTAGATCACATTGAACCCGTTCTTGAAGTCCATCGATTGCGCATACATGGCGCCGTCACCGACGTCCGCGATGTTGTTCGACGAGTTCACGAACGCCATCTTCCCTGTCGTGTAGAGGAGCCCCACGACGCCGTCGTCGGGGTTGGACTGCACGCCCGAGTCGAACTCGATGGCGTTCTTGCCGTAGATGCTGCAGTCGGCGCTGTCGGTGTTCACGAGCGCGGCGGTGCAGGTTCCCGTCGGCTGGTACGTCGACACGATGAACGCGTCGGCCGAGACCGACGACGAGGTCGTGGAGACCGTGCTGGTGTTGCCGAAGTTGACCGGAGCGTTCGTGATCAATGTGAAGTCACCGCTCAAGGTGATCCCGTCGAGGTTGATGTAGGTCGAGGAAGTGGGCGATCGCTGCCACACCGCGAAGGTACCCGTCAGGCTCGTCTTGTGTGCGCTGACGTACGCGTTGAAGTCGGACACAGCGGTCGTCGAGTCGTTCTGCCCGCACGTACCGCCCGTTGGATAGCACTGGAGATGCAATGGGTCGGCTACATCGCTCGGGTAGTTGTTCGGATCGAACGTGAACGACGGGAAGGTGACCGGCACCGGCTGGCTCGACGACGTGCCCGCGCTCTTGGACGCTGCGTTCACGCTCGCGTTGATCGCGCCGCACGCCTTGGCCGCGCCGCCCACGGTCATCGAACCCCCGCCACCGATCGAGATGGCATAGTTCGTTCCGACGCTGCTGCAGGTCGCGGTCGAGGGGTTCGATGCTGTGGCGGTCCCGGCGATCGAGGCACCGTTCGCACCGACGATGCCGCCAGTGCCACCCGTCCACACGTTCCCGGCCTTGCCGGAGCAGCCCAAGGCGGAGTAGCTCGTGACCACGCTCGAGCCGTTCTGGAAGGTGACGCCTCCCGCCGACGAGATGATGCTGCCGCACACGGTCGCGCTGGTACCGACCGTGACGTCGCTGCCGGAGTAGATATCACCCATCACGGTCATGTTGTTCGCGACGCTCAGGGCGGTCTGGGAGAAGATCGCGTACTGGAACGACGGGACCGGTTCGTAGGTAACCTCCACCTGACGCGTGAACGCCGGCGTTGCCTTCGTCGGGTAATAGCCGATGGAGTCCACGACGATGGTCGAACCGCTGGTCGTCCAGCGCACCTGGTACTGGCCATCGGCCGTCGCGCACACGTTGGTCGTGCCGATCCGGCAGCTGTTCGTCGCCGTACGGCTCTGCCCGAGGAGCGTCACCGCATCGTTGACCCTTGCCTCCGCCACCGTCAATGCCTTGCTCCACTCCAACGAGAGGCTGGACTGACGCAGGGACGCCGTTCCGGCGTTCAGCGAGACCGCGAGCAACACCATCATGATCGACAGCAGCAGCATCGTGATGACGAGCGAGTACCCCTCTTCGCGGTGCATCGCTTGGCGCAGCGCCTTCACCATGATGTGTCTCCTAGCTCTCGACGTTCCGGAGCTGGACGTCGGACACGAGGTCGATCGTCGAGGTCGTCGTCTGGAACGTGAGGTCGATCGTCACCTGGTCGACGACCCCGCCGTGCGAGATGTAGGTGAAGGGGTCGGCGGCGCAGCCGTCGGTGGTGGTTTTGCACTGCAGCGGCGAGACGAGCGGCGCGAAATGCGCGCCGCCGTCGCGGGATTGCTCGAGCGTGTATGGCGCGCCCGAGCCCGTCACGCGCCAGATGATGGTGGTGGCCGTGCCGTCGATGTAGGTGCTGAACTTGAGCGTCGACGGTCCGCTGGCAGCCGTGTCGACAGACTCGCCCTGACGGAGCTGCTTCGACATCTGGTCGATCGCTATCCGCCCGTCCGCCAGCACGTCGCGGCGGTCGGTGATCGTCGCGGTCGTCGTGAACGCGCGCATACCGAGGGCGACCATCGCAGTCGCGACGATGCTCATCACCGCCATCGTGACGACCAGCTCGACCAGGGTGAACC
>JBKPRM010000015.1:0-3257 GCA_046734555.1 Actinomycetota bacterium
CCTCAGGGCGCTGCCCGAGGGCGGTGAGCCCGATGACATCGCGCGTGCCCGAACGCTCGAGCATGTGCTCGAGGGCTTGCACCTCATCATGCTGCACGGCGACGTCCGTCGCGCCGGCGTCCTCCGCGCCGACGCGGAGGCGTGACACGAGGTCGGCGGGGTCGCGGCCTCGCAGGTACCGCGGCAGCTCGGTCACGATCACATGGTCGGCGCCTCGCGCGGCCCGGTAGCCGAGCGCGTGCAGGACCTCGTCCTGCCGATCGCCGGCGCTGCAGATCGCGAGCCAGACCTCGGCACCGTGCGGACGCAGACCCGCGAGGACCTCGGTCAGGCCCGTCATCCCGGCCTCGTTATGCGCGTAGTCGACGACGACGATCCGCTCCCCGAGAGTGAACACGTTGGCTCGCCCCGGGTTCGTCCTTGGCTCCTGGACGAACGTTCGGAGGCCTCGCACGATCGCCTCTTCAGGCAAGCTGAGGCCGAGCGCAGCGGCGGTGGCCGCCATCGCGTTCTGCACGTGGTGCGTCGCGATGCCTGCGAGGGCGACCGGGAGATCGGTGAGTGCGACGAGCCGACGCACAGCGCTTCCTGTGCCGAAGATGACGAGCCACCTGTCGAGCACCGCGATGGCTCGGCCACCGTGCGACAGCGCGTCTCGGATCGCGGGGTGAGCGGGGTCCATGGAGAAGAGGAACGGCCGGCCGGTCGCCCCTTTCCGCATCGACAAGACGCGCGGGTCATCGGCGTTCAGCACGACCCACCCATCGGGACGCGTGATCCGCGTGATCGTCGCCTTCACCTCTGCGAGCTCATCCAGGGTGTCGATACCGTGGAGTCCGAGATGGTCTCGCGAGATGTTGGTGACGACGGCCACATCGTTGTGCATCGTGCCGATCCCCCGCAGGAGGATCCCACCTCTCGCCGTCTCCAAGACGGCCACGTCGACCCCGGGTTGGGACAGCGCGATCCCTGCACCCGCGAAGCCCGAATAGTCCCCCTCCACCACGGGTCGGTCGTCGTGGAACACGCCGTCCGTCGAGGAGTAGGCGACGCTCGCACCCGCGCTGCGCACGATGTGCGCGAGCAGTCGGACCGTCGTGGTCTTACCGTTCGTCCCGGTCACCGCGACGACCGGGATCGTGGGATCGGGAACCGACGGAGCCTCGCCGGGTGGGTGAGCGTGGATGCGTACCGCGGCGTCCGCGGCAAGGCTCGAGAGCGTTCGGCGGGTGCGGAGCAGGTCCGACAGAACGCCGGCCACCTCGCGAGCGAGCGCCTCCGCCGTTCCTTGCCGCCTCCAGGGGAATGCCACGACGATCTGGTCCGTCTCGGGACCGAGGCGTCCGCGCACCGCGAGGCTCGTGCCCGCCGCGTTCGCGATCTCCCGTGTAACGTGCGCGGCGATCCTTGCCACGAAGCGACGTCGTTGATCGCTCCACCGTTCCCCTGGGTGCAGCGTCCTCGGCGCACCCATCTCCCCCGTCATCCTCTCGAGCCGCGCGGTCGTGGCTCGTAGCCACCCCGGGATCACGACGGTGAGCTTGATCGCCGGTCGCGGGAAGTAGAGGTTCGGGCCCTCCAGCGTGCGGAGCTCTACGAGTTCCGAGTACGTCGGCACACCGCACGGTATACCCAACGCGGTCTCGACCTCGCCCCAGGACGGACCTTGGCAGCCTGATCCTCGACCGGTACGCGGTTCCTTCACCAGCGGTATGCCGGCATGTTCGGTGGCCACACACTGCCGGCCCACGTGTGTCGTAGGTCCAGACAGGTCACGCTCGTGGCCACGGGGTGCCGAACAGGCAGCAAGAACCAAGCTGCAACCAACACCTCATAAGAGTGTGTCGCTTGTCCGATCGACGAGGCGATACCCTCGAGGTCGACCCCTGGAGGAGATGTGCTCGCGGACGATGGCTACACGCCCTTCTCGCCGATGGCGCTCGACGTCCGTCGAGCGACCGGGGAGGTGGTCGGCAGGCCCGCCGAGCTGCAGGCGATCACGCAGGAGATCGCGACGGCCAAGGCCGGCCGCCTCGCCGCCCTCACCGTCGAGGGTGAACCCGGCATCGGCAAGACCCGACTCTTGCTCGCGGCGATCGAGTGCGCGACCGCCGAGGGGTTCGTGTCGATCGCCGTGACCGCCGACGAGGAGCTCCGGGGACCGTTCCTGGTCGCGCGCTCGATCCTCGGTTCACCGGACGCCTACGCTGCAGCCTCGGGAACCAAAGCGGCGGAAGCCCTCGAGCGCTGCCTCGATTCGATGTCCGGGCAGGACGACCCCGGGCTCGCCACCCTCCAGCCGGATCGCCGCCTGCTGCGGACCTTCGACCTCGGTGCCGTCGCGTTCCGCGAGCTCGCGGCCGTGCGACCCATCGCCCTGCTCATCGACGACCTCCAGTGGGCGGACGAGGACAGCCTCCGGTCGCTCCGCTATGTGGTCCGCACCGTTGGGGCGAGCCCGATCTTCCTGATGTTCGCGATCCGCCCCGAAGAGTTCGCGTTCATGACGGAGGCGGTGAACCTCGTCGCCGACATGGGGCGGATGGGCGTCGTGCGTCGCCTCACGGTGGAGCGCTTCTCGTCCGCTGAAACCCGCGCGTTGCTTGCCCAGGTGCTGGGCGGCGCCGTCGACGACGCCGGAGCGGCCGTGATGCACGCGCAAGCCGAGGGCGTGCCGTTCATGGTCGAAGAGATGGCGGTCGCCTACCGCGAGTCGGGAATGATCCAGCAGATCGACGGTGTCTGGAGCCTCGCGAGCAACGCCGAGCGCCTCGTCCCCTCAGCCGTGAAGACCCTGATCTCACGCCGGTCGGCGAAGCTCCCGGAGCCGACGAAGCAGCTCCTCGCGCTCGCGGCGATCCTCGGCCGTCGATTCAGCTTGAAGGACCTGCGCGAGGTGGCGCTCGGGGTGGACGGCACCGCGCCCGATCCGTCGGAGCTCGCCGAGACGTTGCGGCCGGCGGTGGCGGCCGGCCTGCTGGTCGAACAGCAGGAGGGGTCGGCGGCCGACTACAGCTTCCAGCACGAACAGGTGCGCGAGTTCGCGGCCGCGACGTTGAGCGCGCCGCAGCGCCGCGCGGTCCACCAGGCGATCGTCAAGCTGCTCATGTCCGGCGACCCGTCGCCGGCGAGCCTGCCGCTCCTCGCTCAGCACGCGAAGGCTGCGGGTGATGGTGCGATCTGCGTCCGCTTCTCCGTCGAAGCGACCCGCAACGCGCTCGCAGCCAACGCGCCCGAGGAGGTTCTCCGCATCGTGG
>JBKPRM010000016.1:0-6191 GCA_046734555.1 Actinomycetota bacterium
AAGGTGCACTGATGGGTCGTGCCATGGAGGGCGAACGTCGCACCGTGACGATGTTGTTCTGCGACATCGTCGGCTCAACGGCGATCGCCGACCAGCTCGATCCCGAGGATTGGACCGAGATCATGAACGGCGCGTTCGAGAGCTTGATCGCGCCGGTGTATCGCTACGAGGGCACGCTCGCGCGACTGATGGGCGACGCGGTCTTCGCCTTGTTCGGCGCCCCGATCGCGCACGAGGATGACCCAGCCCGTGCCGTTGCCGCGGGCCTCGACATCGTCGAGGGGATCGCGACGTACCGCGAGAAGCTCCGCGGGGATCGTGACCTCGACCTGAACGTTCGCGTCGGCATCAACACGGGTCCCGTCGTCGTCGGCCAGGTCGGATCGGACCTCCGCCTCGAGTACACCGCCATGGGTGACGCCGTGAACGTCGCCGCTCGGATGGAGCAGACCGCCGAGCCCGGGTCGGTCCAGGTCACCGCCGACACCTTCCGCCTGGTCGAGCCCTTCTTCGACGTGACGTCGCGCGGCGGGATCGAGGTCAAGGGCAAGGCCGATCCCGTCGCTGCCTACCGTGTCCGCGGACGCAAGGAAGGGGTCGCAGGGGCGCGCCGGGTCACGGCTGCGGCGCCGTTGGTCGGCCGCGAGGACGAGGTCGCCGCGCTCCGCCGAGGCGTGGATGAGGTCCTTGAAGGACGTGGCCAGATGGTCTCGCTGATCGGGGAGGCCGGACTCGGCAAGAGCCGACTCATCGAAGAGACCCGGCGGTATTGGAGCGCACGCGGCCGGGCGTCGCAAGGCGCCGGCGACATCCGTCATCTCTGGGAGGCGTGGCAGTGCGTGTCCTACGACACGGCACGGCCCTACGCGCAGTACCGCCGGATGGTCGCGTCGATCGCGGGGATCGGCGACGCCGATCCACCGCAGGTCGTCCGAGACAAGCTCGAGCAGACGATCCCGGCAGATGGTACCGAGTGGCGGGAGCCTCACCTGCGCGTCTGGCGGTCGTTGTTCGGCGTGACGGAGCGGGGCGAGGAGCAACTGGAAGGCGAGGCGTTCCGCCGTGCCATCTTCGACATGGTCCCGGCATCGACCCGTGCCCTCGGGAGCGAGCCGCGTCTGTTCGTGTTCGAGGATCTGCATTGGTGCGACGAGGCGTCGACGGACCTGTTGATCGAGACGGCGAAGCTGGCCGACGAGCTTCCGTTCCTGTTCCTGTTCGCGTACCGCCCGGATCGGCGCGCGCCGTCCTGGCGGCTCAAGCAATGGCTGGAGACGGAGTACCCGCATCGGTCGACGGAGATCGCGCTCGCGCCGCTGTCACCGGAGGAGAGCGGTGCTCTGATCGATGCGCTCCTGCCCCAGCGGTCAGATGACGTGCGCGCGGGCATCCTGGCGCGGACCGAGGGGAACCCGCTGTTCCTGGAAGAGCTCGCCGCGACGGTGACCGACCACGGGCCGGGTGAGGTCATCCCGGCGACGTTGCAAGCCCTGTTCACGGCGAGGCTCGACGCCCTGGACGCCGAGAGCAGGCGCACGCTCCAGCTTGCGTCCGTGATCGGCCGGTCGTTCACGGAGCCGCTCCTGGAGGCGGTGGCGAGCGACGGCGAGCTGCTTCGAACGCAGTTGGGAACGCTCGAGCGGGTGGGGCTGATCCGCCGAACGGCGGTCACGCCGGAGCGCGAGTACGCCTTCCATCACAGCCTCACGCAAGAGGCGACGCGCGACACGATCTTGCGCCGTGAGCGCCGCGAGCTGCACGAACGCGTCGGCCTCGCGCTCGAGCATCTGTACGCGGAACGACTGGAAGAGTTCGCTCCCGTCTTGGCCGAGCACTTCCACGAAGCCGGCGACGACGATCGCGTACTCCGCTACGAGACGATCGCGGGAGATCAGGCCGGCCGCCTGTACGCGAACGCTGACGCGGTGACGCACCACACGAGGGCGATCGAGGCGGCTGGGCGTCTCGGTGCCGTGACGGAGGTGCTCGAGCACCTGTACCCGATGCGTGGCCGGAGCTTGGAGCTCGCGGGCCGCTACGAGGAGGCCGTGGCCAACTACGAGGAGATGCGTTCGCGCGCGCGCGAGGCCGGCGACCGCACAGCCGAGCTTGCCGCACAGATGGCGCTCACCACGCTCTACGCCACGCCGACCCCGATGTTCGATCCGGAGCGCGGCGAGCTCGCGATCGAGGGAACCGTCCAGCTCGCGCGCGAGCTCGAGGACCGCCGATCGGAGTCCAAGGCTCTGTGGAACCTGATGAACCTGCACGTGTTCGGGGGCGTGGACAAACGCAAGGCGCTCGAGGCGGGCGAGCGATCCCTCGCGCTCGCTCGGGAGGTGGGATCGCGCGAGCAGACGGCGTTCACGCTGAACGACCTCTGGCGTGCGTACGCGTTGAACGGCGATCTCCCGGCCGCCGAAGCCAGTCTGCAGGAGGCCGGGAAGCTCTGGCGGGAGTTCGGCAACACGCCCATGATCTGCGAGAACCTCGTCGGCGCCGCATCGCTCAGCCAGTTCCTCGGTCGCGACAGTGAGTCGCTGGCGCTCGCGATCGAAGCGCTCCGGCTGGCCGAGGAAACCGACAACCTGTGGGGTCAGGCGTACGCGAGCATGCACATCGCGCCTCTCCGCCTGGAGCGGGGTGAGATCGGGCAGGCGATCGCCGGGATGCGCGCGGCCATCGACCTCTCCGAGCGCGCCGGGTTCCTGGCACCGCAGGCAACCACCAGGGCAACGTTAGCCTTCACGTACGCGTATCTCGGCGACCTCGAGCGGGCGGATGCCACGATCACGTTGGCTGAGGACGTGATGGAGGAACACATCCCCATCGCCCGCCCGGCCGTGTGTTGGGCGAAGGCCGAGATCGGTCTGCTCGCCGGCGAGCTCGATAACGCGCAAGCCGCGCTCGATGCTGCCGAGCCGAGCCTGCCGCCCGATCCGTCACCCTCGATCCAGCTCCCCATCACACAGGGACGCGTCGCGCTCGCCAGCGGTGATCACGATCGTGCGCGGATCAACGCGGACGAGACGCGGGCCCGTTTGGAACGCGACGGCATCAAAGTGTTCGCCGCCGACGTCGAGCTGCTCGCCGGGCGTGCCCTCGCTGCGGCAGGGGACCGCGCCGGCGCGGAAGCTCGCCTTCGTCGGGCGCGATCAATCGCGGAGGAGCTGGGGCACGACCGCATCGACTGGGAGATCGTGGCAGAGCTCGCGCGAGTGGTCGAAGCGGACGAGCGGATCGAGCTCCTCTCGGCGGCTCGCGACATCGTCCAGCGGCTCGTGTCGTCGATCCAGGACGAAGCACTGGAAGCGAGCTTCCTCGCGCGGGCCAACAGCCAGATCAGCGGATAAACGAGATCCGCGCGATCGTTCACATCGGCTCCGGTGATCGTTCCCGCCGCGGCGGTCAGAACGTGGTGATGGAGGCGACGACGGTGTCCTGCTTCGTCGGGTCGCCAGCCGACGTGATCGTCATCGGACAGTTGTAGGTGAGGTTCGGGTTGTCCGTGAGGATGTTGAGCGTGATCGCGACGTGGCCGCCAGGCTTCAACGTGACGTGCCAGGTGTCCGCCTTGAACTGGTCCTCGATGTGCGGGGCCTCATAGGGGCCCGTCGGCACCTTCACCTTGCCGACGATCACCTGCAGGATCTTGAAGTTCGGATCCCCCTTGCAGCCGTCCAACGAGTACGTGTCCTTCTGGGTCCCGTCGTTCTGGAAGGTGATCCAGAAGCGGATCCCGCGCCCGTTGTCGAGGCTGTGATGCACCTTCTGCTGGTATCCGCTCGTGTTGTAGACGTTGTTGCCGACCCAGGGGTGGGGGAGCGGGTCGATCAGGCAGCCCGAATTGACGCCGCAGAGCTTGATGAACGCGTCAGGCCGGTAGGCCGGGCTGCCCGCCCGTGCTGTCTGCGTGAACGAGGGGGCCAATGCCACGACGGCGAACAGCACAACGAGCCCTCTCCGAACCATGCTGAACGTATCGGCGCCGACGGCAGCCAATCTTGAACATGGGGAGGCCTAGCTGATCAGGGGGAGATCGATCCGGTCGACGTTCCGCTCTCCGGCGAGGGCGTCGGGCACCGCGTAGTGCAGGGCGTTCGAGCGCCGGGTGGGGAGATCATCGGGGGGAGCCCACCGGATGTCGGCGATCTCGCCGGTAGCCGGCACCAGTGGAGCGCCACGTTCGATCTCGCATCGGAAGACGAAGCAGACGAACCCGTCTGCGAGCGTGTACCGCCCGATGAGATGGTCGATGCGGGCCGTGACCAACGTCTCCTCCATCGTTTCCCGCACGACCGCTTGCTCCGGCGTCTCGCCCGGCTCGATCGCGCCACCCGGGAGGCTCCAGCGACGCTTGCCGTAGTTCTCCCTCACGAGGAGCACGCGGCCCGCGTCATCGAAGATCACCGCCGCAGCCCCCTCGGTCGGTTTGTCCCGCTCCATACGGCACCTTAGTTCGCGACGGTCCCGCCTCGAGGTCACCGGTGTTCCGACATCCGCGCACTGACCCGAAGGTCGTGGAGGCCGAGGGCCGATGCAGGCTTCGGAGGGAGGTTGTCTTGGGGTGCACCGATCGTTGCTGCGGCGTAGTATCCGACCCCGGTGGGAGCGGGCAACCCCACCCGGGAGGGGCTCCGTGGAGCTACTCGGTCGGCTGCGTGAGCGCGACGCACTCGATCAGCTGGTCGCGGCGGTGCGAAGCGGTGAGAGCCGCACCCTGGTCATCCGCGGTGAGGCGGGGATCGGGAAATCAGCGTTGCTCGACCACATCGCAACGACGGCGTCGGGTTGCAGGATCCTCAGGGCGGCCGGGGTTCAGTCCGAGATGGAGCTGCCGTTCGCGTCGATGCACCAGCTCTGCGCGCCGATGCTCGAGCATGCGCGGCAACTCCCGGGTCCCCAGCGGGACGCCCTCGAGATCGCGTTCGGGATGAGTGCGGGAACGGCGCCCGACCGGTTCTTCGTCGGGCTCGCCGTGCTGAGCCTGTTCTCCGATGTCGCGGGGGATCGCCCGCTGTTGTGCCTCGTGGACGACACACAGTGGATGGATCGAGAGTCGGCGCAGGCGCTCGCGTTCGTCGCTCGCCGCTCGTTCGCCGATCCCGTCGGCCTCGTGTTCGGCGCGCGCGAACGCACGGACGAGTTCCGTGGACTACCAGAGTTGGAGCTCGAAGGGGTGAGCGACGAGGATGCGCGCGCTCTGCTCGCGTCCGTCATCCCGTACCGGCTGGACGCCCAGGTGCGTGATCGCATCGTCGCAGAGACCGGCGGCAACCCGTTGGCCCTCCTCGAGCTGCCGCATGGGCTGAGCGCGACCGAGCTCGCGGGCGGGTTCGGCATGGGAGACGCAGCCTTGCTGGCGGGCCACATCGAGGATCGGTTCCTTCGCCGGGTGGAGGCGTTGCCCGACGAGACGCGTTCGTTGCTCGTCGTGGCGGCGGCGGAACCGACCGGCGATCCCCTCCTCGTCTGGGCTGCTGCTGAACGGCTCCACATCGATGCGTCCGCGGTCGAGAAGACCGAGGGGCTGCTCACCATCGACGACCGTGTGCGGTTCCGGCATCCGCTCGTGCGCTCGGCGGCCTATCGGGCGGCATCTGAGCGAGAACGCCACGCGGCGCACCGCTCTCTCGCCGAGATCACCGACTCGGTGATCGACCCGGATCGTCGTGCGTGGCATCTGGCGGCTTCCGTGGCGGGACCCGATGAGGAGGTCGCCTCAGAGTTGGAGCGCTCCGCCGGCAGGGCGCAAGCGCGCGGCGGGCTCGCCGCCGCCGCCGCCTTCCTCGAACGCGCCGCGATCTTGACCCGCGACCCGAGCCGACGGGCCGACCGGGCGCTCGCGGCAGCGCTCGTTGACCTGCACGCGGGCTCCTTCGAGTCGGCCTCCAGATTGCTCGATGTCGCGGAGGCCGGTTCACTCGACGAGTCCCAGCGGATCCGACTGGAGTTGCTGCGCGGCCAGATCGCGTTCGCCTCCAACGTCGGCAGCGATGCGCCACCCCTGCTCTTGCGCGCCGCCCAACGGATCGAAGGACTCGATCCGACGCTCGCGCGCGAGACGTACCTCGACGCGTGGGGCGCCGCGTTGTTCGCGGGTAGCCTGGCGACCGCGGGCGACATCCACGCGGTATCGCGAGCCGCCATGGCCTTTCCACGACAAGGTGGGGAACCCGGTCCTGCCGATC
>JBKPRM010000017.1:0-3062 GCA_046734555.1 Actinomycetota bacterium
CACCCACACCGCCGGCCACACCCATCCCGGCGCGTCGATCCATGCGGCGAGCCAGCCGACGGCAACCGTCAACACGATCGTGTAGAGGATGGGTAACGCCAGTGCGATCGGGTGCGGCCGCAGGTCGAGCACCAGGGTCTCGCCGTCGATCAGCAATCGCTGCGGGAACGCCATGGCGCGACGCTACCGTGCGTCCGGTTGCGGGGCAAACCCCTCGACCGGGCGCACGTGCTCGACGTCGCCGAACCCGACGCGCACCTCACCGGCGTCGGTCGACAGCACGAGCGAGCCGAAGTCGTCGATACCGACCGCACGACCCGTGACGTCGCGGCCGCCGAGCGTCCTCGCCTCGACGAGCTGCCCGACGGTCGCGGACACCGGGAGCCACGCGTGCCGGACGCGCTCCTCCAAGGACGCGTCCTGCGTCGTGTAGACGGACGCGAAGCGAACCAGGAACTCGCTGAGCAAGGCGCGCGGCCCAACGGTCTCGCCGATCCCACCGGCGCCCGACACGTCCGGTGGCGGCGCCAGGTTCACCCCGACCCCGACCACGACGAACCGGAGCTGGTCGTCCACGACCCGGGATTCGACGAGGATCCCGCCGACCTTGTGGTCCTGCAGCAGGAGGTCGTTCGGCCACTTGCAGGCGGCGCGCCGCCCGGTGGTCGCCCGGATCGCCTCGGCCATGCATGCGCCCGCGAGCAATGGGAGCAATCCCGCCCGCGCCGGAGCCATCGCGGGACGCAGGACGAAGGAGAACAGCAGCGCGCGACCCGGCGCATCGGTCCAGGAGCGGTCGAGGCGACCTCGCCCTTCCGTCTGGTGCGCAGCCGAAACGAGCGTCCACTCGGGCGAGCCGGCCTCGGCGAGCTGGAACGCCGTCGCGTTCGTCGAGGCGGTAACCTCCTCGGCACGAACCGGGGCTCGAACCGGGATCGCCCCGAGCGCCGCCACCAGATCGTCGGTCGTCAACATGCCTGGACCTGGTGGCGCGCCGTCCCCATGGAAGGCACGATACGCGAGTGAAGCAGAAGCTCCTCATCGCGAACCGCGGGGAGATCGCCGTCCGGATCATCCGCACCTGTCGCGAGATGGGCATCGCCTCGGTGGCCGTGTACTCCGACGCGGACCGCGATGCCTTGCACGTCGAGCTCGCCGACGAGTCGTATCGGATCGGCCGCTCGCTCGCCTCGGAGTCCTACCTCTCGATCGACGCGATCGTCGAGGCCGCTCGGAAGGCCAAGGTGACCTTGATCCATCCCGGATACGGCTTCCTCGCCGAGCGCGCCCAGTTCGCGCAGGCCGTGGGCGACGCGGGCTTCACGTTCGTCGGCCCATCGCCGCAGGCGATCGAAAGTATGGGCGACAAGGCGGCGGCCCGTCGGATCGCCGATGCGGCCGGCATGCCGATCGTCCCCGGCACCCGCGAGCCCGTCGGGATCGACGAGGCGAAGAAGGAAGCCCCGCGTGTCGGGTTCCCACTGCTGGTGAAGGCCGCGTTCGGCGGCGGCGGCAAGGGCATGCACGTCGTCCGCGACCCCAAGCACCTCGAGGACTCGCTGAAGCGCGCTTCGCGCGAGGCGTCGTCGTACTTCGGCCGCCCGGAGGTGTTCCTCGAACGCTACGTCGACCGAGCGCGCCACATCGAGGCGCAGGTGATCGCCGACGGGCAGGGCAACGTCGTGTTCCTCGGGGAGCGGGACTGCTCGGTCCAGCGGCGCCATCAGAAGCTCATCGAGGAGACGCCGTCGCCCCTCGTCGACGAAACGTTGCGGACGCGCTTCGCCGAGGCCGCGCTGTCGCTGACCCGAGAGGCGGGCTATCGGAACGCGGGGACGATCGAATGCATCCTCGACGAGGACGGCTCGTTCTACTTCCTCGAGATGAACACGCGGCTGCAGGTCGAGCACACGGTGACCGAGATGGTGACCGGTCTCGACATCGTCGCCTTGCAGATCGAGGTGGCGCTCGGGGGCTCCGTCGCCGGCGGCGACGTCGCGCCGCGCGGCCACGCGATCCAATGCCGGATCAACGCCGAGGACCCTGGCCGCAACTTCCTGCCGGGGCCGGGGCGGATCACCCGGTACGAGGAACCCGGCGGCCCCTTCGTGCGGGTCGATTCGGGGGTCACGCAAGGCCGCGAGATCCCGGGCGACTACGACTCGATGTTCGCGAAGCTCATCGTCGCGGGAAGCGACCGCGAGCAGGCTCGCCACCGGATGCTGCGAGCCCTCGACGAGTACGTCGTGGAGGGGGTCCCCACGACGATCCCCGTCCATCGATGGATCCTGGGATCCGAGGCGTTCATCGAGTCGACCCATACGACGACCTGGCTCGAGAAGGCCCTTGGGGATGCGCACCTGCCCGCCCAGGGCGATCTCTCCCAAGGCGCCGGCGCCAGGGCGCCGCGGCCCCGGGACATCCTCGTGGAGGTCGACGGGCGCCGCGTGCCCGTTCGCATCTTCGACGAACGGCGTGAGGCCGCACCCCGGTCGCCGTCATCGCACGGCGCGGCCCACGGCGAGCACGTGCACGGCGAGATCCATGCCCCGATGCAGGGCACGATCGTGAAGGTGCTCGTGGAGAAGGGACAGCCGATCCAAGCCGGCGACGTGGTCTGCATCCTCGAGGCGATGAAGATGGAGAACCACATCGCCTCCACACGCGAGGGCGAGATTACCGACCTGCCCATCAGGCCAGGTCAGGTCGTCGAGACCGGCCAGCTCCTGGCCGTCATCGACTGACGTCGCTCACCGTTCGGGCGGACCCCAGTCGTCGCGACCCGTCAGCCGGAACCCCGCCTCATGGATCTTGTACCGCCCGTTCACCGAGATCAGCAACGGCGTCATCGACTCGGCGATGCGCGCCATCTGGAGCCCGCCGACGTCGATCCACCGCATCCCGGGGATGTCCTGCACCAGCGCTCCGATCGTCCGCTTGGCCTCGGCATCGTCGCCCATCACGAACGCGTCGGATTCGACCGGCGCCTCGATCTGGCGGAGCGCCCGCGCGCCGACGGTGTGGAAAGCTGCGACCAACCGCGTTCCCTTGGGCAGGAGCGT
>JBKPRM010000018.1:0-6531 GCA_046734555.1 Actinomycetota bacterium
TGATCGCGAAGACCGAGCACCCGCAGCTCGTCCAGATGCTGCAGGCGATCATCAAGGACGAACGCCGGCACTTCGCCTTCTATCGGGCGCAGGCACGACTCCGGCTCGCCCGCAGCGCGACGGCTCGCCGGATCACCCGGTGGGCGATGGAGCGGCTGTGGGCTCCGGTCGGCACCGGCGTCCGGCCACAGTCAGAGACCGACTTCGTCGTGACCTATCTCTTCGGCGACGCCGACGCGCGGGAACCGCTGCTCGATATGCAGACCACGATGGCCGAGCTGCCCGGCCTCCGGGGTTCCCGGTTCTTCCTCGATGCGGTGGACGCCGCGGCCACGCGGACCTCGACCGGCCAGGATTGAGACCCGCGGGAACGGGTATCTCGGCTCCGCCGGAACGGTTCGCGGGGCAAGGAGGGAACGCCGATGCAGGAGCAGACCCAAGTCTCATGCTCGCAGTGCGGACAGGATTTCAACTCCCAAGGGGAGTTGGACACCCACATGCGCGATGCACACGGCATGACCGATACCCAGGCCGAAGCTCTCGGTGAATGAGGCTTCGCAGCTGATCTGATCGTTCCACGAGCGTCAAGAACGCGAACGGCGGCGTTCCCGGGGAGAGTGCCCGCGATCCCTGGGGCGCCGCCTTCGCACGTCAGCGGGTGGCACGTTCCCGGGCGGCGCAGTCGCCGCACGTACCGATGACGTCGAGGCGATGCACGACGTCGGCGAAGTCCGCCCGCTCGGCCACGTCGTCGATCACCTGATCGAGCCGCTTCTCGAGCGGTCCCGGAAGGGTCACATCGGTCGTGCGGCCGCACGACGAACAGATCAGATGATGATGATGCTCGGTCAGGTCCTCGCTCAACTCGTACTTGCCGAACTCGTCACCGGTGAGGACCCGGCGGGCGACGCCGGCGTCGACCAGATCCGAGAGGTTCCGGTAGACGGAGCTCTGCGCGAGGCCCCGGCGACCGTGCAGGATCTCGGGGATCGACAAAGGCTGCCCAGCGCCGGCGAGGATGTCGATCAGGCGCCGGCGCTGGCCCGTGTAGCGATGACCGACGCCTCGCAATCGCCTCGCGGCGACCTCGTGGACGGCGCCCTCGCGCGCGACGCTCACTCGTGCTCCTCCAACCGCAATGCCCGGGGTGCGGCCCGCTTCGCGACCGACACGATACCGAAGGTGCCCGCGGCGACCAGGACGATCGCGCCGCTCGGCGCGAGGTCCCAGTACCACGACACCGTCAGCCCGCTCACGACCGACAGTGCGCCGATCCCCACCGCCCAGGCGAGGGTGCCGCGGAACGAGCGCGCGAGCAGCTGCGCCGACGCGACCGGCAACACCATGAGCGCAGCGATCAGCAAGATGCCGACGATCCGCATCGCCGCGACGACGGCGAACGCCGTGATGGCAGCCAACAACGAGTTCAGGAACCCAACCGGGAGTCCCGCGACGCGGGACCATTCCTCGTCGGTCACGACCGCGAACAACGGCCGCCGCAGGGCGAACATCACGAGCGCAACCGCGGCGCCGAGCTCTGCGATCAGGCGGATCTCGTCGCGATCGATGCTCAGCGGCTGGCCGAACAGGTACTGCAGGAGGTTGCCGTTCAGCTGGCCCGCACGGCTCGCGAACAACACGCCGAGCGCGATCCCCGAGTAGAAGATCAACGCGAGCGCGAGGTCGCCCGAGGCACGGCGCCGCGAACGCAGCCATTCGATCGCGAGCGCGCCGGCGACGGCCAGCACGAGCGCCGACCATTCCGGCTGCACGCTCAGCAACAGACCGAGCCCGACGCCGGCGAAGGCGACGTGACCGATCCCGTCGCCGATCAAGGACAGGCGCCGCTGGACCAGGTACGTGCCGATCAAGGGGGCGAACACGCCGACGATGAGGCCGCCGATCAGCGCGCGCTGCATGAACCCGAGGTCGAAGGGCGGCGGGAGTTGCGCGATCATCGCAGCCCCTCCAGCCACAGCGGCAGGTCCTCCTGGTGGATCCCGAGAGACACGCCCTCGCGCATCAGCTCGTCGGGCGGCCCGTCGAACAAAACACGACGCTTCAGCACGATCACCCGGTCCACCTCGTCGGCCACCGCCGACAGCTCGTGCGAGACGAGCAGGACACCGGCACCGTGCTGAGCGATCAGGTGGGTCAGCGAGTCGCGGAACCGCCGCTGCGATTCGGCGTCGACACCGGCGATCGGCTCGTCGAGGACGAGCAGCTCCGGATCGCTCGCGAACGCCCGGGCGATGAAGGCGCGCTGCTGCTGCCCGCCAGAGAGCTCGGCGATCGGACGGTCGGCGAGCCCGTCGAGTCCGACCGACTCGATCGCGTGGTCGACCGCGTCGCGATCGAGCGAGGCGGGCGGGCGCCACCATCCGCGGTGCGAGAGCCGCCCGCCGATCACGATCTCCTGCACGGTGGCCGGCACCTCTGACGCGATCGCGGGTCGCTGCGGCACGTAGCCGATCCGCCACCGTCGGCGGACGTGGTCGGCGCGTTCGCCGAACAGAAGCGCCTCACCGCGATCGGGACGCAACAGCCCCAGCACCACCTTCAGCAGCGTGGACTTGCCCGACCCGTTCGGACCCACGAGCGCGACGAACTCTCCCGAGTCAAGGCGCAGGCTGATGTCTTCGAGAACGAGGTCGCGACCGTAGGCGAACCCGATGCCACGCGCCTCGAGGAGCGGGACCGGCTGCCGTTCAGGAGCAGCCAAGGGCACCTCGCAAAGCCGACAGGTTCTCGTGCATGACGGAGACATAGTCTGCCCCGGCAGCAACTTCGTCGGGCGTGAGGCTCTCGAGCGGGTTCAAGATAGCCGTCGCCGCTCCCGTCTCGGTCGCGAGTGCGTCGGCGACCCTCGGCGAGACGAGCTCTTCGGTGAAGATCGTGGTGATGCCGTCGCGCTCGACCAACGCCTTGATCTCCGCCAGCCGCTGGGGGGGCGGCTCGGCATCGGGCGACAGACCGGAGATCGCTTCCTGCGTCAGGCCGTAACGCTGGGCCAGGTAGCCGAAGGCGGCGTGACTCGTCACGATGACGTTCCGGTCACACGTTGCGAGGCCGAACCGGTACGCCTGGTCCAGGTCTCCGATCCGACGGTCGAAGCCGTGAGCGTTCGATCGGAATGTCGATGCGTCCGCCGGATCGACCTGCGTCAGCACGTCGCGAACCTCGTTGACGACCTGCTGATACAAGGTTGGGTCGAGCCAGACGTGCGGATCGGCCTCGAGGCTGGCGTCGGTTTCGCCCGCCGGCACGGGGAGGCCCCGCAGGGACGCGGAGGCGTCGAGCGTCGTGCCCTGCGTGTCGCCGAGGGCGTCCTCGACCGCGGGTTGGAAGCCGCCCCCGAGGTACACCACCACATCCGCCCGGTCGATCGACTCGACCTGTTGGGGCGTGAGCTCGATGTCGTGGGGCTCGACGCCGGGAGCGGTCAGGTTCTCGACCTGGACGAGCGAGCCACCAACCTCCATGGCCGCATCTGCCAGCGGATAGAAGCTCACCACGACCCGGATCGCCGCGCCGGACGGATCGTCGGACGCACGGGCACCGCACGCCGTGAAGAGCGCGGCGATCAGGACGCACCCCGAAACGAGCCGGACGAGGCGGACGATGCGACCCGTATCAAGAACCATTCTTAGAACCATTCTAGCTACCTCTTCAGGCGGGCGTCCAACGGTGTGCTTTGCTGAACGTGTGCACGGGAAGCGATGGGGGGCCGCCCCGGCGGCCGCGTTGGTCCTGCTGGTCCTCACGTCGGTTGCCTGCGGCAGCTCGGGATCGAGCGATGGGTCCCCGACGGTCCTTGCGCGACCGAGCAGCACCGGCCGGCTCACGATCGTCTCCCCGCACGACGGCGAGGTGTTCCACGCCTCCACCGTGCCGGTCGCGGTGAAGCTCGCCGGTGCCCGCGTGGTGCCTGCGACGACGACGGATATCGTGCCCGACGAAGGACACCTGCACCTGACGCTGGACGGGAACATCGTGACGATGAACTTCACCACGACCGACCAGCTCACCGACGTCACGCCGGGCCTGCACACGCTGCAGGTCGAATTCGTCGCCTCCGACCACCTTCCCTTCGACCCTCGCGTGATCGAGCAGGTCACGTTCCAGGTGAAGCGATGAGCGCGAGCCTCGTCCGCTCGGAGCCGCGTGGACGCGAGCTGAGCGCGGTGGCGATCGCGGCCGGCGTCGGTGCGCTGCTGCTCCGGATCATGGTGATCGGCGCGCCCGGCGCGACCGTGGTGTTCGTCGCGGTTCTGGCGACGCTCGCGGTGGTGTCGCTCACGATGCCCGTCGGCGCTGGGACCGCCGCGTGGCTTCCGCAGTGGATCGTGCTCGCGCTTGGCGCGGCTGCGGTCATCGCGATCGCGATCGTCGTCGATGCCAGGGTGCCGCTGCCTCACGGAGGGCTGGTGCTGGTGCTCGGCGTCGCGGCGGCGGCGAGCGAGGAGTTGTTCTTCCGGCGACTCGTGTACGGCACGCTCGACGCCTGGCATCCCGCTGTTGCGATCATCGGCTCGGCGCTGTTGTTCGCGGTGGTCCACGTGCCGCTGTACGGCGCACCGGTGTTCTGGGTGGACCTCGGCGCCGGGCTCCTGTTCTCGTGGCAGCGGTGGGCATCGGGCAACTGGACCGCGCCGGCCGCGACACACGCGCTCGCGAACGTGTTGGCGGTACTGCGATGAAGCGGATCTCGGTCGTGCTCGCTGCGTTGGCGATCGTCGCCGCCGCCTCGTGCACCCACGAGGCGGCGCCGTCCACGATCCGGGTCGGGGCGGTCTACCCGTTGTCCGGCGCCCAGGGACCCGGCGGCCGCGACGAATTCCGGGGCGTCCAACTCGCCGTCGATCTCGTCAACGCGCAGGGCGGTGTCGACGGCCGGCAGGTCGAGCTGCAGCCGATGGACGTCGCGAACGGCGACCAAGCGCCCGACGCGATCGACCAACTCGCCGACGCGGGCATCGACGTCGTCCTCGGGAGCTACGGGACGACGATCTCTGAGCCGGCGGCGAACGAGGCCGCGTCGCGCGGGATGCTGTTCTGGGAGACGGGCGCCGTCGGCTCGATGCCCGCGCCCGCGGCCGGGGGCGCCTCGTTCTTCCGCGTGGCTCCGAGCGGCGACGTGCTCGGACGCGACGCGGTGTCGTTCATCTCGCGGGAGCTCATACCCAAGCTCGGCCACGATCCGCGAACGCTTCGGTTCGGGGTCATCGCGGTTGCGGACGCCTACGGGGCGGCCGTCGGCGGCGGCGCTGTACGGAAGATCCACGCGATGCATCTGCCGTATGCGGGGACGTTCACCTACGACCCGAACCGGTTCGATGCGACCGCGTTGGTACGACGGGTCGCCGAGACGAGACCGGACGTCCTGTTCGTCGCCGCCTACCTCGACGACGGCGTCGCGATCCGCCGGGCGATGGTCCGCGAACATCTGCCCCTCGTCGCCAACATCGGCACGTCGTCGAGCTATTGCATGCCGGCGTTCGGCAACCGGCTCGGTGCCGACGCCGTCGGGCTGTTCGCTTCGGACAAGCTCGACGGCGAATACGTCGATCCGAAGGGCCTCACCGCATCGGGTCGATCGCTGCTGCGGGAAGCTCGATCCAGCTACGAGGAGCGCTACGACATCGAGATGAGCGCCGCCGCGCTCGCCGGGTTCTCGGCCGCGTGGGCGCTCTTCGACACGGTGATGCCCGCGGCGGCCGATGACTCGCCGGGAGCGATCGCGCGGAGCGCGATCGCGACGCGCCTGCCGATCGGGAGCCTGCCCAGCGGTTCCGGGCTCGCCTTCGGCGAGCCCGGAACCCCCCGCGCAGGGTTGAACCTCCGCGCCACCAGCGTGATCTGGGAGTGGGTGGCGTCGGGCGAACGAGCGGTCGTGTGGCCACCGCGGTTCGCGACCACGCCGGTCGAACCGATCCGGATCGCGCGGTGAGACCTCGCGTCGCCACGATCCTCGGGTTGGCGGTCGCCGTCGTGTATCTCGTCGGAGCGGCGCTGAGCGCGCACCTCGACCCCCTCGACGGCAAACCGCTGCTCGATGGGCTCTCGCCGCCCCCCGCCTACCAATGGGTCACGCCGCCGTCTGCGCTCGCGTCGACGAACCAGACGCCGGATACGAAGCGTGTCACGCTCTCGAGTGAGGACGCGACGTACGACCCGAAGAGCGGCTCGGCGCCCGGCGTCTACGCAACGGCGAATTACCAGACGACGCTGAGCCTCGCGCGGCACGCGATCGGACCGCGGCCGGGCGCCACGCAAGTTGAACTGGTGATCGTCCCCTCGGCACCGGATCCGGGAGCCGTGCTGCCGGACGGGTACGGGATCGCGGGCAACGTCATCACGATCTCAGGAACCTACCGACCCACTGGCGGCAAGGTCACCGCGCTGGACGGAGGCGCCCAGCTCCTCCTCGCCTATCCGGCGATCTTCGGTGGCATCGACGACACGGTGCTCACGTCCAGCGACGGCATCACGTGGACCGCGCTGCAGAGCACGAACCACCTCGGCCAGCAG
>JBKPRM010000019.1:0-7747 GCA_046734555.1 Actinomycetota bacterium
GTACAGGCCTTCGGCCTGTTGGAGGACGACGACGTCGCGCTCGTGATCGTGGGTGGGGAGGTCCGGTGGGCGCCGTCGTATGCCCAGCGCGTCGACGCAGCGATCGCCTCGTTGGCGCCCGAGCGGCGCGCGCGCGTGATCCGCGTCGGCTACGTCGATCACGAGGATCGTCGCGCCCTCCTGTCCGGCGCTGAGATCCTCGCCTACCCATCGCGCGCGGAAGGGTTCGGCTTCCCGGTGCTCGAGGGGTTCGCCGCGAACGTGCCGGTCCTCACGTCCAACGTCTCGTCGCTGCCGGAGGTCGCTGGCGACGCCGCGATCCTCGTCGACCCGAGCGACCCGGTGTCGATCGCCGGCGGCCTGCGCGAGTTGCTGGTGGACGAAGACCTCCGCAAGGTCCTTCGCGCCGCGGGCACGGCCCGCGTCGCGAAGTTCACGTGGCAGCGCTCGGCGCGCGAGACCGCAGCCGTCCTGCGCCATGCGGCGCAGCACGGCCGCTAGACTCCCCGCACCCGGCTGTCGCCGGGTGCTCCTATGACCGCCGACCACGTCCTCGTCACCGGTGGCGCCGGGTTCATCGGCTCGCATCTGGTGGACGCGTTGCTCGCGCAGCCCGCGACGCGCGTGACCGTGCTCGACCGTCTCTCGATCGGCGGCTCGCGCGCGAACCTCGAGCAGCACGACGGGGATCCGCGGCTCGCCTTCGTGCAGGGGGACGTCAACGACGTCGACCTCGTCCGGCAGCTGGTGAGCGCTGCGGACGCCGTGATCCACGCGGCGGCAGAGTCGCACGTTGACCGGTCGATCGACGAGGCTCGTGCCTTCCTCGAGTCCAACACGTTGGGCACGCAATCGGTCCTCGACGCGGTGCGCAGCGCCGGTGCCCGCATGTTGATGATCTCGACCGACGAGGTCTACGGGGCCGGCGCCCGCGACGGGGGCTCCTTCGCCGAAGACGCGCCGATCTCGCCACGATCGCCGTACGCCGCGAGCAAGGCGGCCGCCGATCTGCTGTGCGGCGCCTACCGCACGACCTACGGCGTCGACGTGACGGTCGTGCGCGGCACGAACGCGTACGGACCTCGACAGATCGAACGCGTGATACCGACGTACACGATCTGCGCCCTCGAAGGGCTTCCCGTCCCCGTCTACGCCGACGGCGAAGAGCGTCGCGAATTCCTCCACGTGAACGACTGGGCGCGCGCCGCACTGACCGTGCTCGATCGCGGCGATCCCGGCGTCCTCTACAACATCGGGGCGGGGACCGAGCTGTCGAACCTCGAGCTCGCCGAGCGGATCGTCGAGCTGGTCGGTGTCTCCGACGACCTGATCGCGTTCGTCGCCGACCGGCCGGGACACGATTTCCGGTACGGCGTCGCGGCCGACCGGCTGCTCGCGCTCGGCTGGCGGCCCTCGATCGGGTTCGAGGACGGGCTCGCCTCGACGGTCGAGTGGTACCGACAGCATCGGGAATGGCTCTACCGCGCGCATCCGGTCGACGTCGTCACGCGGCCGCGCCCCCCGCAGGAGGTGTCGTGAGGATCGCGGTGACGGGCGCGGCCGGGAGCCTCGGCAGCGCGATCGTCCGGACGGCGCCGTCGCATCACGACGTGATCGCGCTGACGCACGACGACCTCGACGTCGGCGACCACGGCGCCGTGTTCCGCATCATCCCGGCGACCGGGGCGGACCTCGTGATCAACTGCGCTGGCTTCACCGCGGTCGACGCGAACGAATCCGACGCGGCCCGTGCGTTCCGCGACAACGCGCAGGGACCGCACTCGCTCGCCCTCGCGGCACGGGACTCGGGTGCCACGCTGCTGCACGTCTCGACCGACTTCGTGTTCGACGGGGCCAAGCCCGGGCCCTACGACGAGACGGATGAGCCACGGCCGCTCAGCGTCTACGGCCGCTCGAAGCTCGCGGGGGAGCGACTGGTTCGAGAAGCGCTCCATGAGCATTTCGTCGTGCGGACCGCCGCGGTGTTCGGCGCACCCGATGATTACCTGTCCGGCCAGGTGCAGTTGCTGCGCCGCGGTGAGACCGCGGCGGCGATCGCCGACCGCGTGTGCAGCCCGACGTTCGTCGATCATCTGGCGGAACGTCTCGTGCCCCTCGCGTTGACGCGGCGGTTCGGCACGTACCACCTCGCGGGCCCGGAGGCGACGACGTGGTTCGACGTGCTCGGCCGGCTCAAGACGCTCGGCGATCTCCCCGGCAGCGTCGAGCCGCAGCACGCGGCGGAGCTCGCGTTGCCCGCGCCGCGGCCTGCTCGATCAGCGCTCACGAGCGTGTTCGTGGAGAACCTGTCGCTTCCTGCGTTCCCGCCGTTGGACGACGCACTTCGCGCGTTGCTCGACCGCTAGGCTTGCGGCCCGATGGCCAGGGCCCGCCGCCTCCCCACCCGTTCCCTCGCGGCGGCCCTCGTGTTGGTCGTGATCGCGCTCGGCTGCGGCGTGCGCCGTGACGCGGCGGACTCGCCAGCGCAGTCGCCGTCACCGATCGGCCGTGTCGGCCCGGGAACCGTCGATCCCGAAACCGGGCAACGGCTGAACGTGCCGCCCGACCCCATCACGGCGCCGCTGCCGGCCCCCGTCGATGCCTCGTCGTTCACGACGCGTACGCCGATCAAGCACGTCGTGTTCCTGATCATGGAGAACCGGAGCTTCGACAACATGTTCGGCACCTATCCGGGCGCCGACGGCGCATCGGTGGCGAACGATCACGGCACGCGGCGCCCGATCACACGGTCGCCGTTGCAACGGGCGCACGACCTGCCGCACTGCTACAACTGCAACGTCGCGTCGATCGACGGCGGCCGGATGGACGGCTTCAACCAGACCGACGCAGCCGACGAGTTCGCGTTCACCCAGTTCCACCGCCCCGATATCCAGGCGTATTGGAACTGGGCGAAGCGCTACACGATCGGCGACCGGTTCTTCGCGTCGGCGGTCGGGCCTTCGTTCCCGAACCACATGTTCTCGATCGCCGCGACCTCCGGTGGCACCCTCGACAACCCATGGCAACCGCCCCCCACGCTCGCGGAGATGCAGCAGCAGGGCTACGCGAAGTCGTGGGGCTGCGACATCGCCCGCGACGGCTACGTCGAGATCGTGGACCCCGAGGGGTACATGGTGAAGGTCGCGCCGTGCTTCGACTTCCAGACGGAGGGCGACCTGCTGAACGCCAAGCAGATCCCGTGGGCGTACTACGCGGCGACGAACGCGCAGCTCGGCTACATCTGGTCGGCGTATTCCGCGATCGATCGGTACCGCAGCGATCCCCAGCTGTGGTCGGAGCACATCCGCCCGGTCGACGACGTGATCCGCGACATCTCGGCCGACCGCCTACCGCCGGTGACCTGGGTGACCCCCCGGTTCCAGCTGTCGCAACACCCGGAGTACAACTTCTGCTGGGGTCAGAACTGGACGATCCAGGTGGTCGACGCGCTGATGCGGTCTGCGGCGTGGAAGGACACGCTGCTCGTGATGACGTGGGACGACTTCGGCGGGTTCTACGACCACGTGCCGCCGGTGCGACTGGACGACTTCGGGCTCGGGATCCGGGTGCCGGCGATGATCATCAGCCCGTACGCGAAGTCCGGCTACGTCGACCACACGATGTATGAGTTCTCGAGCGTGCTGCGGTTCATCGAGGACAACTGGTCGCTCAGGCCGTTCCTCACGCGGCGCGATCGGATCGCCGATGGGTTGCGCAACGCGCTCGACTTCTCCCAGACGCCGCTCGCGCCCGACCCACAGCCGCTGCGCACAGACTGCCGCGGGTCGATCTGGGACGCGCCGCCGCCGGACGAGGGTTGATGCGCTCCCGCCGCTCGATCGTCGGGTTGTTCGCGGTGGCGCTCATCGCCGCGGCATGCACAGATCGGAACCCGAGCGACTCGCCGACGCCGAACATCTCGACGACGCCGATCACCACGCCGAGCGGGCAGGCCCAACACGTCGACGCGACAGCGTTCCGGACGACGACGCCGATCAAGCATGTCGTGTTCCTGATCAAGGAGAACAGGACCTTCGACAACATGTTCGGCACGTTCCCGGGCGCGAACGGTGTGCGCGTCGGCATGGACCATGGACAGCGCCGACCGCTGACACGCGGCACCGACGGCCGCATCCCCGGCGATATCCCGCATTGCTACGACTGCTCCCGCGTGGCGTGGGATCTCGGGCGGATGGACGGGTTCGACCAGGGGCCGACCGGTGATTGGGCCTACACCCAGCTGCACCGCGACCAGCTCCCGAACTACTGGCACTGGGCATCGGACAACGTGTTGTTCGACGACTTCTTCGCCTCGGCGTGGGGACCGTCGTTCCCGAACCACCTGTACTCGATCGCGGCGCAGTCCGGCGGCGCCCGCGACAACCCGCGGCGCACGGGGTTCTTCTCCAACACGTTCGGCTGTGACGCACCCGAGCAGCAGCTCGTCGAGGTCTACGACTCCGAGGGCAACGTCGTGAAGGTGCCACCGTGCTTCGACTTCGAGACCGAGGGCGACCTGCTGAATCAGCACCAGATCCCGTGGGCGTACTACGCCGCGACCGAGCGCCAGCGCGGCTACATCTGGTCCGCCTACTCGGCGATCGAGCGCTATCGCGAACATCCGCACCGCTGGACGAAGTTCGTCCGGCCGGTCGACCGCGTCGTCGCCGACATCCGGCAAGATCGTCTGCCGCCGGTCACCTGGATCACGCCCCGCTTCGAGCTCTCCGAGCATCCCGAGTTCTCCTTCTGCCACGGTGAGAACTGGTCGACCCAGGTGATCGACGCGATCATGCGATCGCCGATGTGGAAGGACACGGCGATCTTCCTTACGTGGGACGACTACGGCGGCTTCTACGACCACGTGCCGCCGCCCGATATCGACCGGATGGGCTTCGGGTTCCGCGTGCCGTTGCTGGTGATCAGCCCGTACACGGTTGACGGGAAGGTGAGTCATGAAGAGGGCGAGTTCTCAAGCGTGATCCGGTTCATCGAGGACAACTGGCGCCTGCGCCCGTTCCTCACGCACCGGGACCGGGACGCCACGCCGATGTTGTCGGCCTTCGATTTCAGCCAGCCGCCGCGGCCGCCGGATCCGCTGCCGCTGCGCACCGACTGCACGGGACCGAAGTTCCCGAAGGACTGAGGCGCAGGTCAGGGGGCCACTGCTACGCTGCGCGCCATGACGTCCCCGGAGCCCGAGGACGAGGGCTACCTGTCGCTCGTGCGGCACCTCTACTGGTCGCAGGAGGCCGGCGCGCGCCCGCAGGCCGGTACGAGGCAGGTGCGCGAACAGATGCTCGAGTTCGTCGCCAAGATGCGCACCGACGAGCGCGCGACGACGCCGCTCGGGGAGCCGCACCTCGCGGCGCCGACGCCGCTTCGCCGGAAGGTGAAGTACGCGCTGTTCCGCGGCGGCCGTTTCGCGACACGGCGCTACGACCGTCTGCTCGGCGACGCGATGGATCTCACCGTCGCGTTGTCGGAGCGGGTCATCGAGCTCGAGACGCAGGTCGAGGAGCTGCAGCAGCAGGTCGGCGAGCTGCGCCACGGGGCGCCGGAGGGCTCGTGAGGATCGCGGTCCTGCACCCACAGACGGCGTTCGTCCGGGGCGGCGCCGAGATCCACACCGAGGCGTTGACGCGGGCCCTTCGGGAGGCGGGCCACGACGCCGAGATCGTGACGATCGCCGGCAAGTGGTACCTCGCGACCGAGATCGTGCATCAGATGGCCGTGTGGCGCTCCTTCGACATCACCGAATCGAACGGGATGCGCGTTGACGCCGTGATCGCGCTGAAGGTCCCGGCCTACCTCGCGTCGCACGATCGGAAGATCGTGTGGCTGATCCACCAGCACCGATCCGCGTACGAACTGTGGGACCACCCGGACTTCGGCGACCTGTCCGTGCAGGACGACGGGGCGACCGTGCGCGATCTGATCCACACAGGGGATCGACTGGCGCTCGGTGAGGCGAAGCGGATCTTCACGAACTCGAAGAACGTCGCCAAGCGGTTGTGGGACGGGTTGCAGATCCCCGCCGAGGCGCTGTACCACCCGTCGCCCGCGATGACGGCGATGCTCGAGATGCCGAAGGGCGAGTACGGCGACTACATCTTCTATCCGAGCCGGCTGGAGCCGCTGAAGCGGCAGTCGCTCGTGATCGACGCGATGGCGCACTCGCGCAGCGGGATCCGGCTGGTTCTGGTCGGGCGCGGCCCGGACGAGCGCGGGTTGCGTGATCAGATCCAGCGTCTCGGGCTCGGCGATCGCGTCGCGATCGAGATCGGGGTGAGCGACGAGCGTCTGCACGAGCTGTACCTCGGTGCGCGCGCCGTCTACTTCGGGCCCTACGACGAGGACTACGGGTACGTCACGATCGAAGGGTTCGCCGCGGCACGTCCGGTCGTGACGCTGACCGACGCGGGCGGACCGCTCGAGTTCGTGCAGGACGGGGTGACCGGGCTCGTCGCCGAACCCGATCCCCGAGCGATCGCCGAACGGTTCGACCGGCTCGCAGGCGACGCGGACGGGGCGCGACGGATGGGCACGGCGGGCAACGAGCTGGTGCGCGACGTTGTGCCGGCGTGGCCCCAGATCGTCGCGCGTCTGCTGGACTGATGCGCTCGCCGTTGCGACGCGCGCAGCGCGCCGTCAACACGCGGCTGGCCGCCCCGCGCTCGATCCCGAAGATCGCATCGCTCGGGCCGTTGCCGCCCGCACCGACCGGCATCGCGACCTACCATCGGGCCGTTCTCGAGGGGCTCGCGCGGATCGGGTTCACGCGCGAGCTGCCGGTCGACCCCTTCTGGCCCGTGCGCGACCCGGACTTCGCGACGGTGCCCGCGTACCGCCTCGCGATCGCGCACCTCGGGAACAACGCCGACTTCCATCTCCCGATCTATCGGATGGTCTGGCAGGCGCCATCGCTCGCGGTCCTGCACGACCTGTCGCTCGACGACTTCGTTCGTGGACTGATGACGAGCGGGGATCGGCTGGGGTTCGTCGCGATGCGCGAGGCGCTCGAGGCGCGTGAGCGGATGACGATGCCGGAGGCGCTCGCGAACCGCCCGCTGCGCATCCCGTGGATCGCGGCGGTCGCCCGGCGGGCGCGGGGGATCGTCGTCCACGCGGACTTCTGCCGGCGGTACCTGGAGGCGATGGGGTGCCGGACGCCGGTGTTCGTCGTGCCGCACCCGCCGGTGGAATCAGCCGACGCGATCGCGAGCGCTCGCCAGACCGGCGAGCGCCTCCGCGCGACGGCGGAGGCACGCGGCGCGCGGATCCTCGTCGTCGCCGCGGGCGACGTGAACGAGGCGAAGCAGCTCGACGGCGTCCTCGCCGCGGTGGCCACGTTGCCCGACGACGTCCACGTGGCCGTCGTCGGGCGAAGCGTCGCGACCTACGACTTCGCTCCGGTGGCCGAGCGCTTCCCGCTCGGCCACCGCCTGACCGTCGCCACCGACGTATCCGACGCCGAGTTCCTTGGCTGGCTCGGGGCGGCCGACGTGGTCGTCGACCTCCGGTTCCCGCACCGCGGTGAGGTGTCGGGGACGCTCGCTCGCGCGATGCAGGTCGGCCGTCCGTCGATCGTGTCGGCGACCGGCACCTACCTCGACAACCCGGCGGGAACGGTGGTCGCCGTGGCGCCCGGGCCCCCCGACGTCGCCGAGCTCGCCGCGAGGATCGAGGAGCTCGCCCGGGACCCGGGCGCGCGAGAGCGGATGGGGGCGACCGCGCGGGCGTACAC
>JBKPRM010000020.1:0-5235 GCA_046734555.1 Actinomycetota bacterium
ACTCGGTGCACGACAACGGCGGCCCGAGCGCAGCGTCGCCGGCCTGGGTGGGCGCAGGCATCGCCGTGCAGGGTCAGCGCGGTGATCTCGTGGTCGGCAACCTCGTCGAGGACTCGACGGCGTACGGCATCGCCGTGGCCCCGACCGCGAGCAGCAACCTGTGGCTCACGAGCGACACGACGGTCCGCAGCAACATCGTGCGGCGAAGCGGCGTCGCCGACCTCGCGCTCGGCGCGCCGACCGAGGGGGGCGACTGCTTCGACGCGAACGAGTCGACCACCAGCCAACCGCCCGCGATCGAGACGCTGTTCCCGTGCGAGGGCGTCCGGCCCTTCCCGATGGGCGGCTCGTTCGCGCCGACGATCTCGGCGCTCGCCCGGGCCGCGAGCAGCGAGCCGGTGCGGGGAACGCTCGCCGGTGCACCGCGCCAGCCACAGATGCCCGGCGACCCCGCGCAGGCGCCGCCGTTGATCGCCGTCGGTGGGGAGAACGTGCCGCAACCGTTCACGATCCGCGACGTCGATACCATCGCGCCCGCCGCCGGTGGCACCGTCGCGCCGAGCGCCGCGCTCCTGGGCCTGCCGCTCGCGACGTCGTGGGGTGGTCTGCTGATCGGCCTCTACGGCTACGTGTTGCCGTTCGTCTTGCTCGCCACCTGGGTCGCGGTGGCGATGTGGGATCTGATCCGCCAAGAGTCGGCGCCGATGCCGCACCGCGCACGATGGATGCTGGTCGTGATCGTCGTGCCGTTCATCGGGCCGCTGCTGTATTTCGCGTTCGGCCGATCACCGATCCCGCGCGAGCTGCGCCTCGTCCTAACGGTCGGCGGGATCGTCGCCTACGTCGTGTTCCTGCTGTTGGGATTGCTGATCAGTTAGACGTCGAGGCGGGGATCCGTTGGATGATGCGCGCCGGCCCCGTCACCCCGGACGGCCGCACATCTGCCGCATCGAGGTACGCATCGGTCCTGGAGAGCTACTGGGTCACGTCGCGATCTCGCGCTCGAGTTCCAGGAAGAGACCGCTGTGGTCGCGGTCGCCGTCACCGGCCTCGAGCGCTCGCTGGAGCTGATCTGCGACCACCGCGAACGCAGGGATCGGCGACCTCGTCGCGGCGGCGGCATCCTCGACGATCCGTGCATCCTTGCGGTGCAACCTGATCCGGAACCCCGGGTCGAACATGCGATCCAGCATCCGCTGACCATGCACCTCGAGGATCTTGGACCCGGCGAACCCACCCAGGAGAGCTTCGCGCACCTTCGCAGCGTCGACCCCCGATCGCTCGGCCAAGAGCAGCGCCTCCGCGACCGCCTCGATGGTCGATGCGACCACGAGCTGGTTGCATGCCTTCGCGACCTGGCCCGCGCCGCTCGGCCCGACGTGCACGATGTTCGCGCCGAGGACCTCCAGGATCGGGAGCGCTCGCTCGAAGGCTGGTCCGTCACCGCCGACCATGACCGAGAGCGTCCCGCCGATCGCACCGCGCTCTCCGCCGCTCACCGGCGCGTCGAGCATCGCGACCCCGCGATCCGCGAACGCCCCGGCGAGGGTCCTGGTGGCGCCGGGATCGATCGAGCTCATGTCGATCACCAGCGACCCGCTCGTCACACCATCGATCACGCCGTCGGACCCCGCGAGCACCTCCTCGACGTCGGGGGTGTCCGGCAGCATCGTGATCGTCACCGTGCTTGCGCTCGCCACCTCACGAGGCGAGGAGGCGCGTTCGGCTCCCGAGGCGACCAGCTCATCGACGGGCCCCGGGCTCCGCGAGTGCACCGTGAGCTCGAAGCCCGCGCGCAGCAGGTTGGTCGCCATCGGCCTGCCCATGATGCCGAGGCCGATGAACCCGATGGCCTCCGCCACGCTCAGGCCTCCATCGCCTCGTCGGCGATCGAGAGGCACCGATCCAAGATCTCGAAACCTTCGGCGAGCTGCGACTCGTTGATGCACAGCGGCGGGTTGGTCATGACGTTCCACCAGCGGACGAATGTCGAGAGCCCGTTGTCCAGCAGCGCACGGTTGAAGCGCTGCATCACGTCGTTCATCGAATTGAACGGCGACAACGGTTCCATCGTCTCTCGGTTCTTAACGAGCTCGAGCACACCGAACAGCCCGATGTTGCGGGTGCGGCCCACGCTCGGGTGGGCGGCGGCGAGCGCCTCGTGATGCGATCGCATGACCGGGTCGAGACGCTTCGCGTTGCCGATCAGGTCGTCGTCTTCCAAGACGTCGACCGCCGCGATCGCGGCTGCGACGCCGAGCGGGTGCGTGTTGTACGTGAGCCCACCCCAGAACATCGTGTCGTCGAAGAACGCCGAGATCTCGGGCGACAGCCCGACGGCGCCGAGGGGCGCGTAGGACGACGTCAACCCCTTGGCGGTCGTGATCAGGTCGGGCACGACGTGCCAGTTGTCGACGGCGAACCATTCGCCGGTGCGACCCCAGCCACACATCACCTCGTCGGCGATCAGGAGGATGCCGGATCGGCTGCAGAGCTCGCGGACCCCCTGGAGGTAGCCATCCGGTGGGATCAGGATGCCGTTCGTCCCCGTGACGGGCTCCAGGATGAACGCCGCGATCGTCTCCGGCCCTTCGAGCTCGATCGTCTCTTCGAGCAGCAGCAGGGCCGTCGCGGCGTCGTCGAACCCACGAGCCGTTCCGTGGTAGGGATCGAGCACGTGCACCACGCCCGGCATCGGTGGCATCTCGTTCGGCCAGCGCCGCGGATCGCCGGTGAGCGACATCGTCGCGTAGGTGGACCCGTGGTAGCTGCGGTAGCGCGCCAGCACCTTCTGCCGGCCAGTCACCGCCTTCGCGATCTTGACCGCGTTCTCGTTGGCCTCAGCCCCGCCCAGGGTGAAGAAGGTCTTCTCGATCTCACCCGGCCAGAGGCCGGCCAGCCGCTTGCCGAGGACCGCGCGTCCTTCGAAGGCGTGGAACGGCGAGAGGTACGGGAGCTTCTCGGCCTGCCGTGCGATCGCCTCGGTCACACGCTTGTCGCCGTGGCCGATGTTCACCCCCATCAGCTGCGAGCTGAAGTCGAGCCATCGCCGGCCGTCGACCCCGTACATGTACACGCCCTCGGCCCGGTCGATCGCGAGCGGCGCGACCTTCGACTGCACGTGCCAGTCGTACAAGGTGTATCGCTTCGCATCGGCCACGATCTGTTCCGCCGTCATCGAACCCGTTTCGATCGCCATGTGCCCTCTTCCGCTCAGTCCGATCCCGATCCGTCGTCGGTACCTGATCCGACGATGTAGCTGTGCTCTGCCGCCCAGCGCAGCATCACCGTCTCGCCGGGGTGCGGCTCTGCCGCCCCGACCTCGTCGTTCAGCCGGTGCACGGTGAGCCGTTCGCCGGTCGGCAGCAAGACGATCAGCTGCGTGATCGACCCGAGGTAGACGACGTCGACCACGGTCCCGCCGACATAGGACGACCGATCGTCCGCCGTCCCGTTCGCCACCTTGATCCACTCCGGCCGCACCGTGATCGTGACCCGGTCGTCGCGCTCGCCCGCCGCGTCTGCCGCCAAGATCCGCTCGCCGTTCCCCAGATCCATCGCGAGGATCGCGTCGTCGCGTCGATCGACGCGGAGCTCGATCAGGTTCGACGTGCCGATGAACCCGGCGACGAAGGCGGTTGCGGGCCGCTGATAGAGCTCACGCGGCGAGGCCAACTGCTCCACGACCCCGTCGTGCATCACCGCGATGCGATCGCTCATCGTCATCGCTTCCTCTTGGTCGTGCGTCACGTAGACGAACGTGGTCGCCGTCCGCTGTTGGAGCTCCTTGAGCTCGAGCTGCATCTCCTTGCGGAGCTTGAGGTCGAGCGCGCCGAGCGGCTCGTCGAGCAGCAGCGCTGCCGGGCGGTTGATCAGCGCTCGCGCGAGCGCCACACGTTGCTGCTGTCCACCCGAGAGCTGGCTCGGGCGGCGGTCCTCCAGCCCGTCGAGGCGCACGACGCGGATCACGTCGCTCATCCGCGTGGCGATCTCGCTCCGAGAGAGCTTCTTGATCTTCGGGCCGAACGCGATGTTCTCGGCGACGGTCATGTGCGGGAACAACCCGTAGGCCTGGAAGACCATATTGACGTTGCGCTTGGCCGGTGGCACCGACGTGACGTCGGCGCCCTGCAGCAGGATCCGCCCGAGGTCCGGCGTCTCGAACCCGGCGATCATGCGAAGGGTCGTCGTCTTGCCGCACCCGCTCGGACCGAGCATCGAGAAGAACTGGCCACCGGGGATCGTGAAGGACACGTCGTCGACGGCGGTCACGTCGTCGAAGCGCTTCGTCACGCCCTGGACGGTGATCTCGCCCCGCTGCGCCGTGGTCGCGGGTGCGCCGATGTCGCGTTCCGTGGTGTTCATGTCTGGATCCTGTTCAGTCGGGCGAGCCGGTATGCCACCAAGGAGAAGAAGATCGACAGCGCGAGCAACACGAGGTTGAGCGCGGACCCGGCTCCCCAGTCCCCCGCGCCGAGGATGAGGTCACGAACGCGCTGGCCCATCATGTAGCTGCCGGTCCCCCCGACGATGTCGGCGGTGACGAAGTCGGTGAGCATCGGGATGTAGACGAGGATCATCGCGATGAAGATGCCGGGCGCCGCGAGCGGGATCAAGATCCGCCGGGACTGCACCCACCACCCCGCCCCGAGGTCGATCGCCGATTCGAACATCGAGGCGTCGATCGCCTTCATCGCCGCGTAGATCGGGATCGTGGTGTACGTGATGTAGCTGGCCGCGAGCGTCACGATCACGGCGAACGGGCTGAACAGCAGCCACGTCTTCGGCGGCCCGGGGATCACCCAGTTGACGATGCCGTTGCGCCCGAGGATCACCTGCCATGCGTAGATCTTCACCACCGGCGCGAGCTCGTCGGCCAACACCAGCGACAGTAGGAGGAAGAGCTCCCACCGGCCCGCGCGGAAGACCATGTAGTACGCGAGCGGGATCGCGATCGCGAGCATGATCACCATCGCGGTGGTACCGATCCACAACGTCGTCCAGGCGATCTTCCAGTTGAGCGGGTTCGTGAGGACGTCGGTGTAGTGCTGGAGGGTGCGGCCGCTGGCTGTGTTCGGCGGGAAGCGCAGCACGCTCATCGCCGCCATGATCACCATCGGCGCCAGGAACAAGACGATCAGGAGCGCGACAGGCGTGAACAAGATCCCGAACGCGCCTTTGGCCGTGCCCGACCGCCGGGGAGGACGGGCGACGAGAGCTGCGTCGACGGTCGCC
>JBKPRM010000021.1:0-2642 GCA_046734555.1 Actinomycetota bacterium
GTGCAGCTGGATCTCGAACTCGACCCCAAGTGGGAACGGCCCTGCTTCTGGAGTGAAGGGCTCCCCGCCGTGCCACTCGTGGATCACGAGGCCGAGAAGGGCGCCTACAACATCGCCATGGTGCCACGCGTCTCGATGCGGTGGTTCGTGCTAGCGACGGACGATGGCGCACTCATCATCGATATCGACGATGGCCCGCGCGATCTCCCGCACGAAGAGATGTTCAGGAGCAGTACGGAGATCGTCGATTCATTCGTCTTCTCTTGACCGCTGGAGCGTGGCCGCGACGCCGCTCGATGGTGCATGCAACAATCCGCTCGACATCCGTGGCGTTCGAGCAACGAGCCCGTGCCCTCGGGGATTCATCCTTCGTGATGGACGATCAGCACGCGACCAGGGCTCCGTCCTCCCAGGGGATAGCCATCGTGCCCGAGCCCTTGAGCTTCGAAATCTTCTTCGATCGCGAAGCCGCGACCCTCTTCCGGCGCCTGTATGCCGTGACGGGTGATGCCGGCGAAGCCGAGGAGATCATGCAGGATGCCTTCCTCGCGATCTGGGAGCGCTGGGATCGGGTCAACACGATGGACGATCCAACCGGATACCTCTATCGAACGTCGCTGAACGTCTTTCGCAAGAGGACTCGACGCGCCGCACTCGCGATCCGCAAGCGACTGGCGATGGCGCCGGATGTCGCCCCCTTCGCCGATATCGATGCCCAACAAGATGTCGTCGCCGCCCTGCGGCTCCTTTCGCCCCGCCAACGGGCGGCAGTCGTCCTCCTCGACGTCTTGGACTATTCGAGTGAGGACGCTGGCAAGACGCTGGGCGTGACTGCGGGCACGGTGCGGGGACTCGCATCCCGCGCCCGCGAGACGCTGCGCCGGCACATGCTGGAGGAAGCGCATGAGTGATCCCCAACAGCTGATCGAACATGTCAGCGAACGTGCTCCGTTCCCCAAGGATGCGTTCGATCGCATGCTCCGACGACGTGACCGCAAGCTCCGGAACCGGCGACTGGCCGCTGCGGGCGTCGCGATCACGGTGTGTGTCGTGGTCGCGGTCATCGCTCTGAGAGAGGCCGGGCCCCCCGGAAGGCAGCCAGCTGCCGTGCCGAGCGACACAGGCGTTGTATTCACATTCTTCGGGTCCGATCACATGGTCTCGGTGGATGGCGTGCCGGTCGAAACGACATCTCAGCACCCGAAGATGCCGCCGGACACACCGATCGACGAGCTGGACCCGCGCTACGTTGTGCGTCCCATGATCGACGTGTCCGCGGGAGCGACGATCGAGGTGGGACCGGAGGTCTCCCGCGCGTGGGTGGACGTGCATGATCTCTCCGAACCGGCGCAGCGTCTGTACGAACTCGATCTCGACGCCTCACCGTCCATGCCTAACGAGCCCGGCACCTACTTCCTCGAGTTCTTCATCGCTACGCCGCCTGATTATGTCGATGGACTGACGTCCCTGGTACCGGTTCGCGTCGTCGGTCCTGGTGCGACAGATGAACCTTCTGGATGACCCACTGGTCGGGAAGACCGGTGTCGGTCCCAGCTGAGTCGACCGAGGGGAACCTTGCACGGGGATTCCTCGCTCACATAGGTTGTCCCTCTGAACATGAGGGAGGGGATCCCGATGCTGGTGAGGCTGCGGCGAAAGATGACGTATGCGAACGTGGCATCGACGTTGGCATTGGTATTGGCACTGTCTGGCGGCGTCGCCTACGCGGCGAACACTATCTACAGCACCGACATCGTCGACGGTCAGGTCAAGCGGGCGGACATCGGTGGGGGCGCCGTGAACTCGGGCAAGGTGGGCGACAACTCGCTCACCGGGACCGACATCCTTGAGTCGACCCTGTCGGGCGTGAACGCTGACACGGTTGGTGGCTATGCCGCGAGCAACCTGAGCCGTGTTGGAGGCGTCACGAAACGAGCGGCGGTGGACATGCCGGACTGCAGTCCCGGTTTGGACTACTTGGTCTACGCATTCAACGCCCCGAGCCCCGGGTTCGTCCTTCTGAACGGCACGTTCACGTCCCAGTACGGCAACTACGTAGAGGGAGGCGCCCTCGCCGCTCGGTTCGAAAGGTCAGACCCATCGTTACTGGTGGGCGAGTGGGTGGAGTCAGTGGGGAACGCGGCCAACTCGCGGTCGAGCATGGCGCTCACGCAAGTGTTTCCCGTGTCCGCGGGAACGAACACCTTTTCCCTGAAGGTGTGTGACAACGCCGACGTGACGGGCAACTCGAGCACCGCGATCTCAGCGCAGATCTCTGCGCTCTTCACGCCGTTCGGGCTCTAAGTCCTCGACGGGGTGCAGCGGACGCCGTCGCTGGTGCGTCGCCTCACCGGCCGCTGGAGGCTTCTGTTCGACCGGCATAGGCTCGCACCGTGCTGACCTGTGCGAACTGCGGACGGGAGAGCCCGGACGACTTCGCGTTCTGCCCTGCGTGCGCGGCCCCGCTTCGAACGGCGGAGACGGCCGAGCAGATCCGCAAGACAGTCACGGTCGTGTTCTGCGACGTCACGGGCTCGACGTCCATCGGCGAACGACTCGATCCAGAGTCGCTGCGGCGCGTGATGGCCCGGTACTTCGTCGCGATGCGTACGGCGCTCGAGCGTCACGGAGGGACCGTCGAG
>JBKPRM010000022.1:0-8296 GCA_046734555.1 Actinomycetota bacterium
GTCTAGAAAAGTGTCCCGAGATGGTCTATGGTTCCGGTTCGATGAGCATGGGCGGCACGGTTCGGATCGGGGAGTTGGCGCGGCGCACGGGCGTGTCCGCGGAGTTGCTCCGAGCCTGGGAGCAGCGATACGGGCTCCTCAAACCAGCTCGGTCGGCGGGTGGGTTCCGCCTGTACTCACGTGAGGACGAGCAGCGCGTTCGAGCGATGACCGCGTTGATCGCGTCGGGGGTGTCGGCTGCCCAGGCGGCAAGCGTCGCCAAGAGCACGGCGCCCGCGCGTGAGGGATCGACCGTGCCGATGACGAGGGAGCTTGGACGGCAGCTCTCGGCGGCTCTCGACAGGTTCGACAGCGATGCGGCTCACGAATCGCTGGATGGGCTGTTCGCGACCGTGTCGGTGGAGATCGTCTTGGCCGATGTCCTCGTCCCCTACCTACACGACCTCGGTGATCGATGGGCGGGGGGCGCGGCCTCGATCGCGCAAGAGCATTTCGCGTCGAACCTGCTTCGTGGACGCCTGATGGCACTCACGCGGGGGTGGGCGACAGGTGCGGGACTTGCATACGTGATCGCATGCCCGTCGGGGGAGGAGCATGACCTCGGTTCCATCATGTTCGGGATCGCGCTGGCTCGCCACGGCGGGCGAGCGGTGTTCCTCGGGGCTGACACGCCGATCCAGACGGTGGCCGACGCCGTTCGCAACACCGACCCAGCGGGCGTGGTCATCTCGGTCACGCGCCGAGAGGTGCTCGGCGACGTGAGCCTCGAGCTTGGCCGGCTCGCGGAGACCGTCCCTGTGCACCTGTGTGGACCTGGAGCGGATCCTGATCAGGTGCAAGCGATCGGCGGGCACCTGCTGGAAGGCGACCCAGTGAGCGCGGCGCGTCAGCTCGTCGGCGCCTAGTCCCAGCGCGAACGGCGCTTCGGCTTCGGAGCGGCCGCTTGGGCCTCGTGGCGCTCCGCCATCACCGCGCGGAGCTCGGCCTCGATCGACGTGGCGCGGACCGGCATCTCGGCCAGGCGGGCGCGCAGACCCGAGTTGTCGAACGGCAGGAAACTCGGCTGGAAGCTCTCGGTGGTGCCAGACATGTGGCTGTCCTCTCGTCGGGGGAGCATCACGATACGGACGGGGCGGGCGGCGCACATCGGCCCGGTGGCTCATCCTCCGAAGCAGATGCCTTCGGGCTATCGGACCTATGCCGAAGGCCTACCCCTGCTCAGGTACACGGCGCCGCTCCATCCGCACGACGTGCCATACCTGGTTGTCCTCGCGTTCGTCGAAGCGCTCGGCGACGGGGAGCCCGACCTTCTCCGCGACGCGGATCGAGGCGATGTTGTTGGCCTCCGCGTAGGCGCGCACGAGGTCGGCGCCGAGCTTCTCGAAGGCGTAGTCGACCAGCGCCCGCACCGCCTCGGTCGCGTAGCCCTTCCCCTGTTGCGCCGGGGAGATCGTGTAGCCGACCAGCACCACGCCGGGCTCGTCGTCGACACGCATGCCGACGTCGCCGACCAGCTCATCCGTGTCGGCGGTCACCACCGTGAACTGGATCCAACCGCCGGGCTCGCCTGCCGTTCGCGCGAGCATCTCTTCGATCTCACGGCGGATGTACCCGGGGGAGGTGTCCTTCCAGCCCTGGTGCGCGCGGACCTCCGGGTCACTTCGATAGGCGGAGATGGCCTCGGCGTCGTCGGGCTGGGAGCGCCGCAACCGGAGCCGCTCGGTGCGGAGCTCCGCCAGGTCGGGATCGGTCTGCATCGCACGGAAGCCTACCGACGTGCGAGCGCGCAGCCCGCGTACCATCAGGGCATGGCGATCGCGGTCGGAGAGCAGGCTCCCTCGGTCGAAGGCGCCACGGCTGCGGGAGCGCACGCGCTCGTCTTCTTCAAGGTCACGTGCGGGACGACGCAACTCGCGACGCCGGCGATCGAGCGCCTGGCGCGGGCGTTCCCCGGCAAGGTGGTCGGCGTCGGGCAGGACCCACCGGATGCGCTCGCTCGCTTCGCCGGCGAGTACGGGCTGTCGCTGCCACTGGTCCCGGACCTCGACCCGTATGCGGCGTCCGACGCCTACGGCATCGTGTCCGCGCCGACCGCGGTGGCGGTCGATGCGGCGGGCCGAGTGCTGGACGTCGCCGAATCGTGGGATCGCGATGCGTGGAACCGGCTCGCCGCCGCCTTGGCCAAGGAGATCCAGGTACCCGCTGCCACGGTGTCGGATCCGGGCGACGGCCTTCCCGACTTCAAACCCGGCTGAACCACGCGGAACGTCCGCTCGGTCTGAGCGGCAGGATGCGGCCCCCAGCGAGTCACGCTAGGTTTCGCGCATCGACCGCGAGGGGGTTGCGTTGACCGACGGCAAGACGATCGCCTTCTTCCCGGAGCCCGGCGCGTGGGGTCCGACCAACAACTGCGTCGCGATCGCGAACGTCCTCAAGGAGCGCGGGCACCGCATCGTGTTCGTGATCGACGAGTCCTTCACGGGCGTGCTCGCGGCGAAGGGGTTCGAGGAGCGCTTGATGCGCATGGCGCCTCCGGAGGAGAACGCCGACCCCGACGCGGACCCGTGGGCGGAGTTCATCCGCGTGACCGCGCCGGAGTTCCGCAAGCCGACGATCGAACAGATCGAGACCGTCACGAAGCCGATCTGGGAGGCGCTCGTCGCGGGGGAGCAGTACAGCCACGCGACGATCATGGGGATCTGGGACGAGGTGCGCCCCGACGTCGTCGTCACCGACAACGTGACCGGCTACCCGGCGATCGAGCTGGCGGATGCACCGTGGGTACGGTTCGTGTCGGCGAATCCCCTCGAGATGCGCGACGAGCTGCTGCCGCCGCCGTTGTCGGGCCTTCCCGTCGCCGATCGCGGCGGGTGGGAGGCGTTCCGCGAGGAGTATCACCGCCAGCACGCGGATCTCTTGACCCAGCACAACGACTTCCGGGCGTCGGTCGGCGTGGATCCGTGTCCGCCCGACGAGTTCAACACGCATTCGCCGTGGCTGAACATGTACCTGTTCCCCGAGGCGGCGGATTATCAGCGCGCAGAGGACCTGCCGCCGACGTGGCATCGGTTGCAGTCGACGGTGCGAACCGGCGAGGCGCCGTTCGACGTTGCGGAGCACGTGCCGGGAACGGGCAAGGTCGTCTACCTCTCGCTCGGGTCGCTGGGATGCATGGACGTTGGCTTGATGCAGCGGCTGATCGACGCGATGGCGACGACCGAGCACCGCACGATCGTCTCGATGGGTCCCTTGAAGGACCAGATGCAGCTGGGGCCGAACATGTACGGCGACGAGTTCCTGCCACAGCCCTCGATCCTGCCTCAGTGCGACCTCCTGATCACGCACGGTGGGAACAACACGACATGCGAGGGGTTCCACTTCGGGCTGCCGATGATCGGACTGCCGCTGTTCTGGGATCAGTACGACAACGCGCAACGACTCGACGAGACGGGCTTCGGCGTGCGCCTGCCGACCTACGATTGGGAACCCGAGCAGTTGTCCGGCGCGGTCGATCGCCTGTTGGCGGACGAAGGGCTCGCGGTCCGCATGAAGGACATCTCGGCCCTCGTGCAGGCCGATCCCGGGCACGTGAAGGCCGGGGAACTGATCGAACAGCTCGCGGTCAGCGGCCAGGCCGTCACCCGCTGACGGCTGCCGTGCTCGGCAGCCGGTAGAGACGGAGCTGCTGGCCTTGGAAGGGCACATCCTTCTCGTAGGCCATGCCGACCTTCCGTGCCACGTTGATGGAAGCGACGTTCTCGGGATAGATCAACGAGACGAGGTCGGGACGCACGGTGACGCCGACGTCGCGGATCGCCTTCGCGGCCTCCGTGGCGTAGCCGACGCCCCACGCATCGCGCGCGAGCAGATACGCGACCTCGAGCTCCTCCCGGCCGTCGATGTCGGGCCACAGGATCAGGCCGCACACGCCGATGAACCGCCCACCATCGCGCTCAACCGCGGCCCACTGACCCCAGCCACGCGCGGCATAGTTCTCCCGCTCCCGTTCGATCATCCGCCGCGCGACGTCGCGGCCGAGCACGCCGCCGCGGCCGATGAAGCGCATCACCTCCGGGTCGGCGAACATGCCAGCGAGCGCGTCCTCGTCGTCGGGCTCGAGGTCGCGAAGCACGAGGCGCTCGGTCTCGATCACGACGCTTCGATCTCCTTCTCCAGCGGTGTGCGGAACCGGGCGGTCACGCGAGCGCCCGCGAGCCACATCGTCATGCGCTGGCGTTCCTTCTCCACCCGCCTCCGAACCTCTTCGTCGACCGGTTCGAGGAAGCGAACGACGACGGACGCGTCCGCCCGTTGGCCCCATCCGCCGACCACGTGGCCGTCCGCCCACACCGTCGGGCCCGCGTTGCCGTTGCGGTCGAAGAGTCGGGGTCCGTGTGAACCGAGGTACCAGTCACGTTCCTTCCAGCCCATCGTCGTCGGGTCGAGCCCGGGCAGCAGCGCGACCCATCGCCTGCGTGTCGAGACCTTCCCGGCGTCCTCGGCGAGGACGTAGGCGGGCGAGCCGTCTTCTAGTCGCACCTCCTCGACGTCGATGTCCCCGAGCGCCGCGCGGGCCTTCGTCTGCGTCCAACCCATCCACCAGCGGACGTCGGTGCTCGTCGCGGGGCCGTACGACCACAGCCACCGACGCAGGAGCTCGGCGCTCGCCTCGGCGGTGGGGATCTTCTCGAGCGGCTGGCCGAGCCACGAGTCGGTCGGCGCCCAGCGGTATTGACCCGAGACCCAGGTCCCGCGAGGCCGCCCGCGCACGATCGTGCCTTCCGCGGAGAGCAGGAACACGACGCGGGTCGTCATACCGACCTCGCCGCCCCACTTCTTGTTCTCGCCGAAACGCAGCTTCTCGCGGAGCTGCGGCACCAGCTTGGACAGCTCGGCGCCGCTCAGCTCGCCGTGCTCATGCAGCGCCCGCATGGTCGCGCGCATCGCCGTGCTGAGCCACGCTGCTCCGTCTCGCGCGAGGCCCTGCTCCTCGATCCAGCCGATCAGTCGTCGTCGCTCGCCGGGCACGAGCGCCTTCGTGCAGGCCGCGTCGATCGCGGCGGCGAGCTCCGGCGTGGTGACCCACAACGTCCGGCGCATGCCAAGCATCCGCACGAGTGATCGCTCGTCGTAGAGCGCGCGCTCGAGATCCCCGCGTTGGAACCGGGTCACGCGCGCTCGCGCCGACAGGAAGACCGTCGCGGGATCGCTCGAGTGCAGCCCGACGACGGCCGATGCAGCGTCTTCGACCGTTCTCGCGGGCGTCGCGAGGTGGTGTCGAAGACCGAGACGAGCCCGCCGTTCGGCGTTCGTGATCGTCCGCATGGCTACGGTTCAGGCACCCGATCCGACCTCGCCGACCAACCGATATGCGACCTCGCCGGGCTCGTCTGGGATGTCCCATCGTTCGCGGAACCCCGACATGCTTGCCTCCTTCTCTGCGACGCAGCCTAAGGTTGCATCATGGCGGCGACCGGTCCGTTACGCGTCTCGCGCACCGTCCTGATCCCCGAGCGGGAGCTCCGGTGGCGGTTCAGCCGGTCCTCGGGCCCGGGTGGTCAAGGCGTGAACACCGCGGACTCGCGCGTCGAGCTCAGCTTCGACGTCGAGCGGTCGAGCGCGCTCGGTCCGACGCAGCGCGCACGGGCACTCGAGCGTCTCGGGAAGCGGCTCGTCGATGGCGTGCTGACGGTGAGTGCGTCGTCGCAGCGTGCGCAGTTGCAGAACCGGGAGGCCGCGCGGGAACGACTGGCGACGATCCTCGCCAAGGCGATCGCGCCGCCGCCGCCGAAGCGTCGCCCGACGAAGCCGAGCAAGGCGGCCGCGGAACGGCGACTGGCCGAGAAGCGTCGCCGCGCGCAGGTGAAGCGCTTGCGTCGCCCCGATGACGACTGAGCTACGTCGGTCGGAGTTGGTCCCGTGGGAAGAACGAGATCGCACCCTCCATCCGATCGACCTCGCTCTGTGCCGGCGGTGCCGAGAAGGTGAGCGTCGCGTTCGAACATCCACCGGGGAACGTCGACGTCCACACGACCCTCGCGCCGTCGTTCTCGACCGACCGGTGACGTTCGACGGTCGGGAACCCCTCGACCTGCTCGCCGGCACCGGTCACGTCGCACGACGGCAGGAGCTGCACCTCGAGGAGACCGTCGCCGTCCTGCTGTTCCAGGGAGAACGTTGCGGACGATTCGTTCGCCTCGAACCCGTGCCAGGTCCAGCCCTGCGGCAGCGCGTCGACGCACGGGATCATCGTGGCCGACTGGACGGACTCGGCCATCAGCACGGTGGGCGGGTCGGAGCGGCACGCGGGTTGCTCGTTCACGGGCGGGGAGCAGCCGACGGTTCCGATCACGGCAACCATCGCAACGAGCGCGACCAGGCGGATCACGGCGTCCTCGGGTTCGCCAGGTTGATCGCGACGAGGATGAGCAACACGAGCGCGAACGCGACGGTGCGGACCGTCTCGACGACGCGGTTGACGCTCCAGCGTTGGATCGCGATCGGCTCGTGCTCGGGTGCGAGATCCTTGAACGCCTCCACGAGATCCTCATCCTGGTCCCGCAGCCGCTCACGGAGCTGCCGGGGGATAGCCGGGCCCCGGGCCGCCCCGAACGCTTCGCCGATCTCGTCCGGCTCGAAGAGCTTCGTCGCCCGCGCGTAGACCCGCGCAGGGGTCGAGGCGAGCGCCAGCACGAGCATCATGTTCGCGAGGTCGACGACCTGGCGCCACGCGGACGGCCGGATCTGACCGAACGCGACGTCGATCATGTACACCTCGTCGCCGCGGACGAGCACGTTGCCGGGCTTGATGTCGCGATGCGCGAGGCCGTGATCCCACATGGTCCGGACGTTTCGGAGACCGTCATCGATCGCCGCCTCGGTGATCTCGGTGTCCTCGTCGGTCTCCTCGGCTCGTTCGAGCAGCGTCATCAGCAACAGGTACTCCCGCTCGGGGTCGAGCTCGATCACACCGCGCGGCTCGACGCCTCGCACGTCAGCTTCGCGGAACACGCGCAGCATGTAGTCCTCGTACTCGACCAGCCGGCGAACCGACTCGAACGCGACCTCGTCCTCGAGCTCGCCGTACTGGATCGTGCGCATGCGCTTGTACCAGCGGTCCGCCCGCAGGTGTCCCGCCGAGTAGAGCTTCCCGAACAACGTCTCGCGGCGGCCGTCCTCCGCCCGACGCACCCCGATCTTCAGCGGTGTGGAACCACCCGATGACTCCTCGCCGAACGGTTCGATGGACAGGAGCTCCAGGCCGGCCTGCTCGTCAAGCGCCTCGCGGATCGCGTCCTCTCGGCGCTCGTCGATCTCGAGGTGGGCGGCGCGTCCCCGGTCGTAGCGCACGGGGAAGATGTCGTCCGAACACCAGATCCGGAACGCGATCACGGCGGCGGCGACGCCGGCGACGGCGCCGAAGATCCCGTCGCTCGGATCGTCCACGCCGAGGTACATGCGGGCGAGCGCGAGCAACGCGATCGCCGCACCGGCGGCGATCATCGCGCGGGTGCGCCACCTCCCCGCCGGCACGAGGGCGTACGCCGAGGCGACGAGCGCAACCGCGAGCGCGGCGACCTGCGGCGACGGGTGCGCGTACCCCTCCCAGCCGTAGAGGTACGTCACGCCCCACGGACGCGGGCGTCCGAGCGCGGTCACGAGTGTCGACACGACGATCCGCAGGATCAACAGCGTCGCGATGAACACGACGAGCGTCCGTCCCCGCTGGAAGATCACCAGGACGAGCACGGTGCCCCACCGAGCGAGCAGGATCAGACCGACCGAGCCGAGCAGCGCGATCACGCGAGCGACGGCCGTCAGCGGATCGGAGCGCAGCGCGACGATCCGTCCCAAGATCGCGGCGTCGATGCGGTCGATCACGCTCGCCGGGTGCCCGGCGGCGAACAGCACCGCCCACAAGGCGAGCACGCCGATGCCGCAGCCCACCCACAACCAACCGGTCACGCCCAGCGAGACCGGTCTCGGGCTCGGGCCACCTGCGGGACGGCGGCGGCTGATCAGGGGCAAGCTCGCGAGCGGCGAGTCTTCCGCGACGTCGTGATGCTCGACGTCTGCCTCGGGCAAGCTTTCGTCGTCCTGGGCCCGCGTGTCGGAAGGCATCGCCCTATCCTGCCGCGCGGCTCGCCTGCCGTCGACGCGCCGGGGTGCGCTGGCGTCCGTCGGTCCGATGCCAGCGGTCCTTCGTGCGCTGCCAGATCGGATAGGTGATCGCGCCGAGCGGGATCTGCAGGAAGTACGTCAGCGCGCGGAACAACAGGACCGCGGCGACCACGTC
>JBKPRM010000023.1:0-2847 GCA_046734555.1 Actinomycetota bacterium
GTCGGCCGCTGTTCAGCGCTCACCGTCGACCACCTCGTGCAACGACTCGAGCTCGTTGATCCGCGAGAGGCCGCGGTCGCCGAGCGCGGCCACGACGTGGGCCGCGATCACCTCGGTCAGCGCGAACGCCCCGAGGAGGGAATCGAACGGTGACACGGAGTCGGCGTGTGAGATCAGCACGTGCCGAGCATGCTCGGCCGCGGGGGACAGCCAGGGGTCGGTGAACACGATCAGTTCGGCGCCGCGCTCGCTGGCCCGGTCCGCCACAGCCAACGTATCGGTCTGGTACCGGCGGTAGTCGAAGACGCAGACGACGTCGCGGCGGCCGATCTCCATCGCGTCCTCGACCCGGCGCGTCGGCTCTTGGTCCACGATCGCGCATCCCGACCGGAGCATGCGCAGCTGCAGCGCGAGGTACGTCGCGGTGATGTGGCTGAACCTCCCGCCGACGAACCAGATCTTCCGTTTGGGATCTGCGAGCGACGCCACGACTCCGTCGAGCTCGTCGCGCAGGGACGCCGATGCGAGCGTCGAGTCGAGCGCGCGCGCGAACGCGCCCCGGCTCTGCCCGAGCAGGTCGCTCCCGTCCGCCGAGCGGGTGACGTACAGCGACGACAACCCCTCCGATCTCGCCTGCACCTCGCGGCGTAACGATCGCTGGAAGTCCGGGTACCCGTCGAATCCAACCTTGCGCACGAATCGCAGCACGGTCGGCCCGGTGACGCCGGCGCTCTCCGCGAGATGGGGCAGGCTCTCGAGACCGGCGGACGGGTAGGTCGCAAGCAGCGCCCGCGCCACGCGGCGCTCGGCGGGCGTCATCTGCCCGAGCCGTTCCCGGACCTCCTCGCCGATCGTCTCGCTACTATGCGTGTGCACCTTCGCGTCCCGGTAGGTTCCTTACGCAACTAGCAACACCCAGCGGGATGGTAACGAGCTTGACAGCTCCCGGTAAAGGGCGTTCGAATACGACCAGCCGAGGGGGAGGTCGAGTCTGATGATCCGCAGGTCTGCAGCCGTCGCGCTCGTCGCAGTCGTCGTCGTGGCAACGGCGTGCAGCACGTCGTCGAGCAGCGCCGGGAGCGGTGCGAGCGGCGGCTCCGCCTCGGGCGAGCCCATCGTGATCGGCTTCCCGGCCGACCTCACGACCGACTGGGCCTACTACGACAAGCCGATGGAGCAGGGCGCGCAGTTCGCGGTCGACCAGATCAACGACGCGGGCGGCGTGCTCGGCCGTCCGCTCGAGCTGAAGACGGTCGACATGCGCGATGACGTCGCCGAGGGTGCGAAGGTCACGCAGCAGCTCATCGACGACGGCGCCGTCTACCTGATCGGGACCGTCGGTGACGGCATCCTTGCCGAGGGCCAGGTCGCGTGCGGCGCGGGCGTCCCGATCTCGACAGGCCTCGGCACCGCGCCGACGCTCGTCGGCGCGATGGGCGATTGCGCGTATCAGCTCGTGATGAGCGACAACATCCAGGCAGCGGTCGACGCGGAGTACGCGTTGAAGCAGGGCTATCAGAGCGCCTACCTGCTCGGATCGAACGAGATCCCGTACACGAAGGACCTGCCCTCGTACTTCGAGCAGGCGTTCGAGAACGGCGGCGGGACCGTGGTCGCGACCGACGAGTACAAGATCGGTGCCGGCGACTACTCCGCGGTCGTCACGAAGATCCTGTCGGCCGATCCCGCGCCCGACGTGATCTTCACGCCGATGTTCATCCCCGACAGCGGTGTGTTCCTGCGCCAGCTGCGCCAGGCGGGCTCGACGACGCCGGTGATCTCCACCGACGGGAACGCCGACCCGGCACTCCTGGATGCCGGGAAGTCCGCGATCGACGGGCTCACGTTCTCCAACTCCGTCTGCACGGCCGAGGGCGACCCGAAGGTGCAGCAGTTCTACGACGACTATCACGCTCGGTACGGCAAGGACCCGGCCTCCTACGTTGCCGTGATCGGCTACGACGAAGTCAACGCCGTCGCGAAAGCGATCGGGGCGGCCGGCAGCACCGACGCCGACCCGCTGAAGGAGCAGTTGGGCACCCTCGACTACGAGGGCATCTCGGGCCACATCGTGATGGACGCCGAGACGCGCCGGGCGAACAAGCCGGCCGTCTTGATCCAGATGGACGGCACCACGTTCACGTGCCTCGGGGTCCAGCCGCTCCCCAGCTTCGTCGCGCCGCCGGCGACGTCGTGAGTTCGGAAGCCACGGCCGACCAGACACCGCTGCTCGCCGTCGATGCGCTGACGGTGGCCTACGGCGCCGTCACCGCGGTCCGCGGCGTATCGCTCACCGTGGCCGACGGCGAGATCGTCGCCGCGCTCGGGCCGAACGGCGCAGGCAAGACGACGCTGCTGCGGACGATCGCCGGCGCGTTGAAGCCGCGATCGGGCGCGGTGCGGTTCGACGGCGCCTCGATCGCCGGGCTCACGCCCGAAGCGGTGCTGCGCCGGGGGATCGCGCTGGTCCCGGAGGGCCGCCACATCTTCCCGAAGCTCTCGGTGGAGGAGAACCTGGCGATCGGCGGGATCACCCGCCGCGACGTCGACGAGGTCCGGGGGGACACGCAGAGATGGTTCGAGCGGTTCCCGATCCTGGGTGAGCGATCGGGACAGCTCGCCGGCACGTTGTCGGGCGGCGAGCAGCAGCAGCTCGCCGTCGCCCGCGCGTTGATGTCACGCCCCCGCCTGCTGTTGCTCGACGAGCCGTCGCTCGGGCTCGCACCGATCTTCGTCGACCGGATCTTCGAGCTCGTGACCGAGCTCCGCGCCGCCGGCACGACGATCTTGCTCGTCGAGCAGAACGTGCACCGCGCACTCGACGTGGCCGACCGCGCGTACGTGCTG
>JBKPRM010000024.1:0-12450 GCA_046734555.1 Actinomycetota bacterium
ACGTGGCTATGTCCGCATGGGGGCGGTCACGGGTGGACCGGCACGATCGAGATCGCGAACCCGGGTGATGTCGCCGTGCAGGCCGAGATCACCTCGTTCGCCGGCGACGAGCGCCGGGAGATCGGACAGATCGACGTGCCGCCGCATGGCGAGATCCTGCGACAAGTGCCGGCCGCGACGCGCGACGCGTCGACGCGGGTCGATCTGTTCGGTGGATGGGCGGGGGTGGGGTGGACCGTGTGGAACGGGGGCAAGGAGTCCGGCCTCGGCGCGGAGCCCTGCACGTCGCAGCCCGGCTCGTCGTGGGCCGTCGTCGACGGCGTGACCGACCGTCGCACACACCCCTTCGTCGTCGTGATGAACCCCTTCACGACCGATGCCGTGATCGACGTTGCGTTGTTCCTCGCTGAGAAGCCCCCCGTCCGAAGCGCCGCGTGGACCGATCTGCCGATCGACGCCGGCGGGTCGATCGCGCTCGACCTCGGGGCGAAGAAGTCGGGAGCCCTCGGCGAGCCGACCGTTGGTGCACAGATCACGGCGACGGTCGGGCGCGTCGCCGCGTCCTCGCTGTCCGTCCGGCAAGGGGGCGGCATCCGTTCGATCCTCGCGACGCCGATCCTGTCGAACACGTGGGTGCTGCCGACGACGTCGGGATCGGGCGGGTCGGGAAGTGGAACCGTGTCGCTGCTCGTGCCCGGGGAGGCGCCGATCCGCTACGACGTCGGGCAGCTCGCCGCAGATGCTGGCTCGCAGGGCGGGGCGAGTGGCGAGCCCTCCGGTTCACGCCAGGCGGGAACATCGGCGGCATCGACCCAGGTCGGCACCGTGGGGCCGGCCGCCGTGGTGGTGGACGTTCCCGAGGGTGGTCCGATCGCCGCCGGTCTCCGCGAGGACGGGAAGGGCGCGGACGAGGCGGCGACCGGGGGCGCGGCGTCGCCGGCGACCGCGTGGGTCGTGCTTCCCACCGCGTTCGGGCTCGATCCGAAGCCCGCGCTCGTCCTCGTGAACAACGGCGACGCGGCGGTCTCGGCGACCCTCACGCTGCTGCACGAGGGGGGAGGCAGCCTCGGCGACACGACGCAGCTGTCGATCCCGTCGGGGGCGACCGCCGGTGTGCCGGGCACGTTCCTCCGCCAGGATCACACCGCCGCCGTCCTCGTCACCGCCGACGGACCGATCGTCGCGCTCGGCGCAGGCACCGCCGGCACAGGTGATGCCGCGAAGTACGCGACCGCGATGGGCGTACCGATCCCGGCGGGTGTGCTTCCGTCGGGCGCTTGAGCAGGGCGGTATCATCGGGCGTCACCTTCCCGGGTCTGGAGCGAGCACGACATGGCCAACGGTCGACACGTACGCCGACGCAGACGTTCCGCGGTCATCGTCATCCTCCTTGCCGGGCTCCTCGGTGTCGGTCTGCTCTTCGCGGGCGCCGCCTACGCCGCGCTCCGGTACGAGCGGGCGAACGCCGACCGGATCATGCCGGGCGTCCATGTGGACGGGATCGATCTCAGCGGGATGACCCGCGCCGAGGCCCTCGACGCGGTCCGGGCGGCGGCGCACGACGAGCTCCGCCGGCCCCTCACGGTCACGGTGGGGTCGGAGCATTGGACCGTCACGCCCGCGACGCTGGGGCGTCGCGCAGCGGTGGCGGCCGCGGTCACCCGCGCCATGAGCGCCGGCGCCGATCTCGGCACGCTTGACCGCGCCTGGCACCGGTTCCGAGACGAGTCGCTCGATGTCGACATCCCGCTCGGTCGCTCCACCACGGGCTCGGGCGTCGAGGACTTCGCCACGATGATCGCCAAGCGGGTATTCGTCGCGCCGGTGGATGCCTCGATCGGCATCACGGCCTCGCACGACGACATCACGTTCATCCACTCGAAGCCGGGGCGGAAGCTGAACGCGGGCGCGGCCGAGAGCGCGATCCGTGCAGCCCTCGACGACGGCCGGCATCGGCTCACGCTGCAGACGACGGCGGTGGAACCGAAAGCGACGCAACGGACGATGGGCGCGACGATCGTCGTCCGCCTCAACCAGAACCGGCTGTACCTCTATCAAGGCTTCGATGTGATCCGCTCATACTCGGTCGCGACAGCCAAGCCCGGATTCAGCACCCCCACGGGCGTGTGGAGGATCTACGACAAGAAGGAGAACCCGACCTGGTACAACCCAGCGCTCGACAGTTGGGGAGCCGGCCTGCCCGCGGTGATCCCCGGCGGGCCGGGCAACCCGATGGGGACGCGTGCGATCTACATCGACGCGCCGGGGCTGATCCGGGTCCACGGCACGACCGACGACGCGTCGATCGGCCGGTACGCCTCGCATGGGTGCATCCGGATGCACAACAGCGAGATCGAGCAGCTCTATCCGATGATCGACGTCGGCGACCACGTGGTCGTGGTCGGCGCGCGGCCCCCCGGCGCCGCCTACTGGTCTGTGCCGCCCGCTTCCGACATCTGAGATCGCCGGCGCCTGCTTGAAATCACATCGATGTGATCTAGGCTGCCCGCCATGCGAACCTGCGCGAAGATGCGGTGCGGCAACGACCCGGTGGCGACGGTGGCCCTGACCTACGTCGACCGAGCCGTCGTGGTGAGCGACCTGACGCCCGAACGTGATCCGAACCTGCTCGACCTGTGCGGAGACCACCTCGGTCGCATGACCCCACCCGTGGGCTGGGTCGTGCGCGACGAGCGGGCGGCCAGCCAGATCGCGGTGTGAGACCGAAGGTCTCGGGCCATCCGGCCCCTGGCGGGTCCCCCGGCAGCGAGCCGTGCCGCGCAGCCGGGGGGCGGGAACCGCTGGATCCGGCAGAGATGAGATGAGCGCGCTGAGCTATGGCCGCTGCGCAGCGCCCCCAGCAAACTGGTCCCACGATGTCTGAGTCCCCCGGAACCTGCCCCGAGTGCAAACAGGGCGATCTGATCACCATCTCGATGTCGCTCGGCGATCGCGATCTGACCTTCACGACCTGCCACATGTGCGAGTCGAAGTGGTGGTTCCGCGACGGCGAGCTCGTGCCGCTCACCTCGGTCATCGATCTGGTCGTCCGCAAGTAAGCCCTCCGCGTTGCCGCGCGCTCGGTAGGATGCGTGCTCGTGACCGAGCGCGACCTCAGCCGCATCTTCAAGGCCTACGACGTGCGCGGCGTCGTGCCCGACGACCTCGACGTCGACCTCGTCCGCGACATCGGCGCCGCCTTCGCGAAGATCGCGGAGCGCGGCAGCGTCTTGATCGGACGGGATTGCCGCCTATCCTCCGCCGACTTCGCGGCCGCGCTCGCCGAGGGCATCACGTCGCAGGGCTCGAACGCGGTGGATCTCGGGCTCACCTCGACCGACCTCCTGTACTTCGCGAGTGGCTCGCTGGATCTCCCCGGCATCATGCTGACGGCGAGCCACAACCCCAAGGAGTACAACGGCCTGAAGTTCTGCCAGCCGGGCGCGAAGCCGGTCGGGGAGGACACCGGGTTGCGCGACATCCGCGCGTTGGTCGAGCAGGGCATCCAGCCGGCGCGCGGTCAACGCGGCTCGGTCGAGCACCGCGACCTGCTCGACGCGTACGTCGACCACGTCCTCCGATTCATCGACATCGAGGCGATGCGCCGCCTGACCGTCGTCGTCGACACCGCCAACGGCATGGGCGGCCTCGTCGTGCCGGCGGTGTTCGCGCGACTCCCCCTCACGGCGCACTACCTGTTCGCGGAACTCGATGGCACGTTCCCGAACCACCCGGCCGATCCGCTGAACCCGGAGAACCAGCGCGACCTGAAGGCGGCGGTCCTCGAGCACGGCGCGGATGTCGGGCTCGCCTTCGACGGCGACGCCGATCGCGTCTTCCTGGTCGACGAGCACGCGGAGGACGTGAGTGGCTCGCTTCTGACCGCGCTGGTCGCCGCCTCGATGCTCCGCAAGGAGCCGGGCGCCAAGATCGTGCACAACCTGATCTGCTCGTGGATCGTGCCGGAGACGATCCGCGCCAACGGCGGCGTGCCGATACGCACGCGGGTCGGGCATTCGTTCATCAAGCAAGTGATGGCCGAAACGGGCGCGGTGTTCGGCGGGGAACATTCGGGCCACTACTACTTCCGCGAGAACTACCGGGCCGACTCGGGTTTGATCGCGGGCGTCGTCGCGCTTGGCGACCTGTCCGCGTCGGGAGGTTCGCTCTCGGCCCTGCTCGCGCCGTACCGGAAGTACTGGGATTCCGGCGAGATCAATTCGGTCGTCGCGGACCAGGCCGGCAAGATCGAAGAGATCGCGGGGCGCTACGCCGACGCGAAGCAAGATCGCCTCGACGGTCTCACCATCGAGTACGCAGACTGGTGGTGCAACGTGCGCCCATCCAACACCGAGCCGCTCCTCCGCCTGAACGTGGAGGCCCGCGCGAAGGAGCTCTTGGACGAGCGCACGGCGGCGCTGCTCGCGGTGATCCGTGAGGAAGGAGGCGACGGATGAGCCTTGACCCCGAGCTCGTGGCGATCCTCGTGTGCCCGAACGACCGGGGCGAGATCGACTACCTCGAGCAGGAGCAGGTGATCGTGTGCCGCACGTGCGGGTACCGATACCCGGTGCGTGACGACATCCCGGTGATGCTGATCGACGAAGCGGAGAAGCCCTGAGCCCGCTGCTCGACCTCGACGACGCGGCCGCGCTCCGGGAGCTCGACAGCGGCGACATGCTCGGCACCGTGGCGGCGCTCGGCTCGGATGTCGCCGCCGGCTACGAAGCCGGCACGGCGACGACGGGCCTCCCGTCGCTCGACGGCGTGACATCCATCGTCTTCTGCGGCATGGGTGGCTCCGCGGTCGCAGGCGACGTGTTGCGCCAGACGTTCCGCGACCGGCTGCCGGTGTCCGTCGACGTGAATCGTTCTCCGACCCTGCCCGAGTACGCGGGGCCGCACACCCTCGTGATCGCATCGTCGTATTCTGGGGAGACGTCCGAGACGTTGTCAGCCGTGGATGAAGCCGTCCGCCGCGGCTGCCGGATGCTCGCGATCACATCGGGAGGACGTCTCTCGTCGTTGTGCGAGGAGCGTCAGATCGCCGCCGCGCGTGTCCCACAGGGTTTCCAACCACGCGCGGCCCTCGGACACCTCGCGTTCGCCATGCTCGGTGCTCTCGAAACGGCCGGTCTGCTTCCCTCGCTCGATGCTGACGTGCGCGAGACGGTGTCGTCGATCGAGGCATTGGCTACAGGGATGGGGCCGGACGTGCCGACCGCCGAGAACCCCGCCAAGGAGCTGGCGACGTGGCTCGGGGATCGGGTCGCCGTGATCTGGGGTGCGGAGGGGATCGGCGCCGTCGCGGCGATGCGCTGGAAGACCCAGTGCAACGAGAACGGCAAGGTTCCTGGGTGGCATGCGGCGATGTCAGAACTCGACCACAACGAGGTGGTTGGCTGGGTGAAGCCGTTCGGTACCGCGCACGCGGTGATCGCCTTGCGCTCCGACCACGAGCATCGCGAGTACGCGGCGCGGTTCCCATTGACCGAGGACATCGCGCGCGACGCCGGCGCAGCGGTTCGCGAGGTCGCGATCCGCGGTCGGGGGCCGCTCGCCACCCTGCTCTCGCTGATCACGATCGGCGACTTCACCACCTGCTACGTCGGCCTGCGCGGGGGACAGGACCCGACACCGGTCGTCGCGATCCAAGGGCTGAAGGCGGCGCTCGCCGCCGCCGAACAAGCGCCGGCCGGATGAGCCTCGGCCTTCCCGGCCCTCCCGACCGTGCCGCCGACACGGTCGTCGCCTCGATCCGCGAGCGCGCGACCCTCGAACCGCGCGTCGGGCTGGTGCTCGGCTCCGGTCTGGGCGACGCGCTCGGCGACGCCCTCCGGGTCGAGTCGTCGTTCCCGTATGCGGAGCTCCCGCCGCTGCCGGCGACGTCCGTGCCCGGACACGCGGGCAGGCTCGTGCTGGGAAGGCTCGCGGGGGTCCCGGTCGTCGCGTTCGAGGGTCGCTTCCACCTGTACGAGGGTCACGACGCCGGGGTGCCTGCCCTCATCCCTCGGGTCGCGCAACGGCTCGGTGCGACCACGATGGTGCTCACGGCCGCCGTCGGCGCGCTGGTCGAGGACCTGCGAGCCGGGACCGTCGTCGTCGTCCGCGACCACCTCAACCTGATGGGAGCCGTGCCGCTGACCGCGTGGCGCTTCCCGGACGGCTCGCCTGCATTCGTGAACGCGGCGTCGGTCTACGACGCGTCGCTCCGGGCCCTGGCGCTCGAGCGCGCCGCGGCGTTGGGGATCGGCGCTGCCGAGGGCGTCTATGCGGCGATGCGCGGTCCGGCCTACGAGACGCCGGCGGAGGTCGCGATGCTCGCTCGGCTGGGGGCGACCGTCGTCGGCATGTCGCTCGTGCCGGAGTCGTTGCCCGCCCACGCCCTCGGCATGCGTGTGCTCGGCATCTGTAGCCTGACGAACGCGTTGGGCGACCACGTCACCCACGAGGACGTGCTGCGGGTCTCATCCAGCACCGCCGCGGCCATCGGGAGGCTCCTCGTGGATCTGCTGCCGCGCCTCCCCGAAGGAGCGATGGATGCCAGACATCAAGGACCCGTCGCTCGCGCCTGAGGGTCGCGAGCGGATCGAGTGGGCCGGGGGCGAGATGCCCGTGCTCGCGCAGATCAAGGAACGATTCGAGAAGGAGCAACCGCTCGCCGGGGTTCGGATCGCTGCGTGCCTGCACGTGACGACCGAGACGGCGAACCTCATGGAGACGCTCGCGGCGGGCGGCGGCGACGTGCTGCTCGCGGCGTCGAACCCGCTGTCGACCCAGGACGACGTCGCCGCGGCGCTCACCGAGCAGAGCGGGATCGAGACGTTCGCGATCAAGGGCGAGGACAACGACACGTACTACAAGCACCTGAACGCGGCGCTCGACCTGCGGCCGCAGGTGACGATGGACGATGGCGCCGACCTCGTGAGCGTGCTGCACACTCAGCGAGCCGATCAGCTGACGCACGTCCTCGGGGGCACCGAGGAGACGACGACCGGTGTGATCCGTCTGCGCGCGATGGCGGGCGACGGCGCCCTGGGGTACCCGATCGTGTCGGTCAACGACGCCGATACGAAGCATCTGTTCGACAACCGCTTCGGCACCGGGCAGTCGACGATCGACGCGGTCATGCGCTCGACGAACCGGCTCCTTGCGGGACGGACCGTCGTGGTCGCGGGCTATGGCATGTGCGGGCGCGGCGTGTCATCGCGCGCCCGCGGGCTCGGCGCGCACGTGATCGTCACCGAGGTCGACCCGACCGCGGCGCTCGAGGCCACGATGGAGGGCTTCCGTGTGCTGCCGATGCGCGAGGCGGCCCGGATCGGTGACCTGTTCATCACCGTGACCGGCGACACGAGCGTGATCCGCCGTGAGCACATGGAGCTGATGAAAGACGGCGCGATCGTGTGCAACAGTGGACACTTCGACGTGGAGATCGACAAGGAGGCGCTCCGCGAGATGGCGACCGGCGGCGTGCGCCGCATCCGCGAGCACGTCGAGGAGTTCACCCTCGCAGACGGACGACGCCTGCATCTGCTGGGGGAGGGCAGGCTCGTGAACCTAGCGGCGGCGGAAGGCCACCCCGCCGCCGTGATGGACATGTCGTTCGCGAACCAGGCCCTGTCGGTCGAGTGGATGGTCAAGAATCATGCTTCGCTCGAGAACCGCGTCTACCCAGTGCCGCCGGAGATCGACAAAGAGGTCGCGCGGTTGAAGCTCCGCGCGATGGACGTCGAGATCGACACCCTGACCCCCGAACAGGAGCGGTACCTGCACTCCTGGGAACAGGGGACCTGACGGGTCTAGGCTCGGGGCGATGGAGGACCTGGTCTCGATCCGGGCGCGCTACGAGCGGTTCCCCGCCGCGGTGAAGGGCGCCTTCCTGCTGAAGGGCGCCGACGGGCTGCCGCACCAGGTTCGGCTCGAGGGTGCGAGGGCGGTGGAGCTCGCCGGCGGCGCGGCTCAGCCGGTCGGGGTGGAGACGGCCGTGCTCGAGGTCTCCCCGAACCAGGAGACGTTCGTGCCGTTCGAGATCGCGACGATGGAGATGCCGGCCGGCTGGTACCAGCTCGAATGCGACGTGATCGTCGACGGTGAGCCGGAGCGCGCGCGACCGGGCGATCGGTTCGTGATGCCGTGGCCGCGCGCCGCCGTGCGTCGCGGGACCGTGACGATCGGCAAGAAGGTGTCGGCCGTGGCGCTCGAGACCGTCGAGTGCCTGGGCGACACGACCCGCGTGTCGTTCGCCGCCGACGCCAGCCCGACCCTCACGATCTCGGTCGACGGGCATCGCCATCCGATCCTCGACCTCACCTACGAGGAGGAGACGGGTCGTGGTCAGGCGATCGCGTACCCCGTGCTCCGCGCGCAGGAGCGACTCACCGTCGAGCTCAAAGGCGAATCTCCGATCGAGATCACGCTGCCCTAGCTCCGGTGTCGGTACCCGCCGATACGGTCCGCCGATGTGGTCGCGGGTGCTCGACGCGCTGTTCCCGCACGCGTGCGCCGGGTGCGGCCGCGGCCCGTGGCCCTTCTGCTCGACGTGCGTCCGAACGTTGCAGCCGCTTCGTCCGCCGTGGTGCCTCAGGTGCGGGGCGCCGGCGCCCTCGCCGCTCGATCGGTGCGATGACTGTCCGCCGCCGCCGGTGTGCTCGTCGCGTGCGGCGTTCGTCTACGCGGGACCTGCGCGTCGAGCGGTCCACCGGCTGAAGTTCTCTGGGTGGCGTGACGTCGCGGCGGCGCTCGCCGGGGCGATGGCGGCCATCGACGACCTGCCGGCGGTCGATGTCGTGACGTGGATCCCCCTGGCGCGCGGGCGTCGCGCGGAGCGTGGGTACGACCAAGCCCGCGCGCTGGCCGTGGCGCTCGGCCGAAGGATCGACCGACCCGCGAGACACCTGTTGCTGCGCTCGGTCGATACCTTGCCGCAAGCTCGCCGGTCGGCAGCCGAACGCCGGGCCGCGATGACGGGTGCGTTCCGAGCCATCCGCGCGCCGGCGCCTCGTGTCCTGCTCGTCGACGACGTCCTCACGACGGGAGCGACGCTCGCTGCCGCGGCGACGACCCTCCTCGATGGGGGCGCCGCCGAGGTCCACGCCGTCGCGGCCGCGCGCTCCCTGCCGGAGCGGCACGCGTTGCGCCGACGGGTCGATGCTGCCTATCCTCGGGTGGGCTCTCGTCCGGGTCTGTGGTTGCCCGGGGATCCTCCCCGGTAGTCGATGCCAGCCGCGGGCGAAACGACCCACGTAAGGCCACCGTTGGTGGCTGAGCATGGCGCGGTTTAGATGTGAGTCCTGCCCCGATCGACCCCGAGGGCGCTGAAGGCGGAGCCGGATGCGGTCGAGGGGGCGACCGGGAGAGGGCGGAAGTCCGGGTGCCGTGGACGTCCAGGCGGTCGGGCGAGCGCTCCAGCAGGCGGGTGTGGGGCAAAAGACCAGGTCAGCCGAACGAGGGCCCGACTCGGACAGGAGGACCGTCGCAGCGATGGATATGACGTTCACGGGGCGCGGCCTGCAGGTGGACGACACGATCCGCGGCCTCGCCGAACGCAAGCTCGCTCCCTTGGGCCGCCTCGAGCCCCGGGCCACCGCGCTCGATGTGGAGCTGATCAACGAGCATCACCCTCGCCTCGATGGCGTGAAGCGGGTCGAGGCGTCGCTGCGGATCCCTCGCAAGACTTTCCGTGCCCACGCCGAGGCGGACGACGTGCCGACGGCGATCGATCGGGTTCGCGACAAGCTGGAGCGCCAGGTTCGCGATCATCACGGGAGGAAGCGCCCGGCGCACGGGAAGGGTGCTTTAGGATACGCGCCAGCCGCCGATGCACAAGCGGGGGCGGTGGGGGACGACAGCCCGTGATCGGCCCTATGACCAGGAGGAACGCTGGGTGGCGAAGAACGGCGAGGGTGAGCGGCTCCGTGTCATGGTGGTCGACGACCACGCGTTGTTCCGCCGGGGGCTCGAGATGGTGCTCGGGAACGAGCCCGACCTGGAGCTCGTGGGCGAGGCCTCCGACGGCCAAGAGGCGGTCGAGAAGACCCAGGAGCTGATGCCCGACGTCGTCCTGATGGACGTCCGGATGCCGCGCCGGTCGGGGATCGAGGCGACGTCGCAGATCCGCGATCTCCTCCCGCACGTGAAGATCCTGATGCTCACGATCAGCGACGACGAGGCCGACCTGTACGACGCGATCAAGGCGGGTGCGTCGGGCTATCTCCTCAAGGAGATCCCGATCGAGGAGGTCGCGGACGCGATCCGAAGCGTCTGGGCCGGCCAATCCCGGATCTCGCCGTCGATGGCGTCGAAGCTGCTGACCGAGTTCGCCGCGATGTCGAAGGCGACCGACGAGCGGCCGCCGATGCCGTCGCCGCGGCTGACCGACCGCGAGATGGAAGTGCTGAAGCTCGTCGCCCAAGGCCTCAACAACCGCGACATCGCGAAGCAGCTGTTCATCTCGGAGAACACGGTCAAGAACCACATCCGCAACATCCTCGAGAAGCTGCACCTGCACTCGCGCATGGAGGCGGTCGTCTACGCCGTGCGCGAGAAGATGATCGAGATCACCTGAACCGGTGGCCGATCCGACGATCGAGGCCGCGCGCGAGGTTCTCGGCGAGAGCCTCGAGGAGATCCGGCGAGGGATCGACGGGCTCTCCGTCGATCAGCTGAACGCGAGGCCGGCGGCAGGTGAGACGAACTCGATCGCGGTGATCGCGACGCATGCCCTCGGCTCGACGCTCTCGTGGCTCAGCCTCGCGATGGGCGAACCGTTGCCGGACCGCGATCGGCCTGCCGAGTTCCGAGCCGTCGCCGACGAGGGCTTCGCGCTCCGGACCGAGGACATGATCGGACGATGCCTGGAAGTGCTCGATCGCAGCGAGTGGGACCCGTCGCGCGTCGGCACGCCGAACTGGAGCGCTCGGGTCGCGGAGGAGCCGCGGACCGCCGCGTACGCGCTGTCGCACGCGCTCGCCCACCTCGGCGAACACGTCGGGCACCTGCACATGACCCGCGAGCTACTGCGGTAACGCCGGCGCTTTGTAGACGATCCGCGCGCGCTCGGGCCGGATCGCGAGATCGAGGAAGCTCACCCCCGCGACCGCCGTCAGGAACCCGACGAGCGTCGTGACCACGGTGGGGTCGGCCGCTTGCCCGGCCAGCAGGAGCGACGCGAGGACGGTGACGAGCAACAGGTTGCCTGCACGAGCCGCGGTCCCGATCGTCACGAGCTCCACCGTCGGGTCGGTGATGTGCCGCAGCCGCACGAGCATCCACACGATCGCCGCCGTGTCGAGGCCGAGCGCGACCCGCACCAGTGGGGGAGGAGCGATCGCCAACACGACGATCGACGATCCAACCACCGCACACACCACGCTCAGGATGCAGGTCGCGCCCTTGCCGAGGCGCAACAGGAGCGTGCGTTTGCCGTACGCAGCGTCCCCCAGGCGGTCCCGGATGTCCTTGAGGACGATCCGGGCGAAGAACAACACGCACAGGCCAACGACGAGGGGGATGTCGAGCCGTCGCCATCGGTCGTGGGCGACGACGATGCCGAGCCAGTAGGGCAACGCGACGTAGGCGATCGTCAGCGCGATCGGGGCGAGGGTCCATCGCCTGCTCAGCCGGATCGGCGCCGCGGAGTAACAGACATCCACGGCGAGGCACAGGCCGACCACCGCGAGTCCCGTCGGACCGAGGGGGATCGCTGCGGCGAACGCGCCGACGGACGCGACCCGCGCGACGCGGCGCAGCTCGCCGGGCGTCGCGACACCGAGGGCCAGCGGACGCGATCGGTCGATGAGGCCGTTCGCCCGGTCGATCTCGACGTCGGCCACGTCGTTCACGCTCGTCGCGACCGCGTAGCTCGCCGCCAACGCCAGGGTCGCGGCGACCAGGTCGATGCCGATCCTCGGGCCGGCGTGGCGGGCGAGCCCGATCACCATGAACGACCACATCGTGATCACGACGCGTGGCCGCACCATCCGGCCCAGCAGGACCGCCGTTCGCCCGATCACTTGGGCGTCACCGTCCGCAGCGGCCAGACCGCGACGATCGCGAGCAGGAAGACCACCCACAGCACTTGGAACACGAGGAGGAACGCGAGCGCGACCCACACGATACTGACGTATACCGACGCGGTTCCGAGGGACTTCGCTTGCGCCGCGGTGTCGTGGAACGCGGCGGAGACCAGGGTCGCTGCCGCGAAGAGCGAGACGATGACCGCCGTCGCCTCGGCGCCCGTCAAGGCATACCCCACGTAGCCGAGCGGCGCGTTCGTGATGAACGCGCCCGCGACGAGCCCGCCCAGACCGGAGAGCAGGAGTCCCGCGGCGGTGGCGGCGCGCGGCCAGGATGCCCACCCCCGCGGTCGGAGCCATGAACCGAGCGCCATGACGGTCCCGGTGTAGAGGAGCAAGACGACGGCCGCGATCGCGATGACGCTCCCGGCGC
>JBKPRM010000025.1:0-8042 GCA_046734555.1 Actinomycetota bacterium
GCCCATCGGCGTTGGAAGGGACCGCCACGGCGCGGTAGCCGCCCAGCGTGACGCTCGCGGGGTTCGTGCCGTGCGCCGAGTCGGGGATCAACACGGTGCCGCGGTCACGACCGGTCGAGCGATGGAAGGCGTGCATCAGGAGCAAACCCGTCATCTCGCCGCAGGCCCCCGCCGGAGGTTGCAGCGTGGCGGCGTCGGTTCCTGTGATCCGGCAGAGCGCGCGCTCGAGCCGCCACAACAGCTCGAGCGTGCCCTGGACGGTGTCGTCCGGTTGCAGGGGGTGCAGCCGCGAGAACCCCGGCAACGTCGCGGCGGTCTCCGCCACCTTCGGGTTGTGCTTCATCGAGCACGAGCCCAGCGGATAGAAGCCGGTGTCGAGCCCGTAGGTCGACGCCGCCAGGCGGGTGTAATGCCGCACGATGTCGATCTCGCTCACCTCGGGCAGCGGTGGCGGCTCCCGCCGGCGCATCTCGCCGGGCACTTCGACCGGATCGACGTCGAGCGCGGGGAACCGGCCCGCTCGACGGCCCGGCCGTGACGCATCCGCGATCGTCCGGGGAGCCGGCGGGCCCTGACGGCGAACGGGCGCACCGACGTCGCTCACGCGAGCACCTCTGCGAACGCGGACGCGAGGGCGTCGATCTCGCCGCGCGAGCGTCGTTCGGTGACCGCCACGACGATCGCGTCGGACCCCAGCCACGGGGCGGGAGTGCCCGCGATGAACCCGCGCTGAACGAGCGCCTCGAGCACGTCGGTCGCCGGCCTCTCGAGCCGGAGCGCGAATTCCTTGAAGAACGAGCCGCGGGGGAAGGCCGGCGAGATCCCGGGCACGGCGCAGAGGGTCTCGAACGCGTACGCGGCCTTCGCGGCACACCGCTCCCCGAGCTCGCGGAGCCCCTCCGGGCCCAGCCACGCGAGGTACACCGTGGCCGCGATCGCCATCAGCGTCTGATTGGTGCAGATGTTCGACGTCGCCTTCTCACGCCGGATGTGTTGCTCACGCGCCTGCAGCGTGAGGACGTACCCGGGTCGCCCCGCGACATCGACGGTCTCGCCCACGATCCGCCCGGGCATCCGTCGCACATCCGACGCGCGCGTAGCGAGGATCCCGAGGTAGGGTCCGCCGAAGGCCAGGTGGTTCCCGAGCGGCTGGCCCTCGGCGACCGCGATGTCGACGTCGAGCTCTCCGGGCGGAGCCAGCACGCCGAGCGACGTCGGATCGAACACCTCGATGGAACGCGCCCCCGTCCCGTGCGCAGTCGCCGACCAACTTCGGACGTCCTCGAGCAGCCCGTGGACGTTCGGGTGTTGCACGACCACGGCTGCGACGTCGTCCGCGAGCCCATCCGGGACGCCGCCGGCGCCTGTGGGCGCATCGAGGACGTCGATGGGAAACCCGGGCCCCGCCGCGTAGGTCCGAAGGGTCTCGACCAACCGGGGGTCGACGCCGCCGGCGACGACGATCCGCGAGCGATCCGGCGTCTGCGCCATCCGCGCGGCCTCGACCAGCGCGGTGGCGCCGTCGTAGAGCGAGGCGTTCGACACGTCGAGACCGGTGATGGCGCACACCATCGACTGGAACTCGAACAGCGCTTGGAGCACCCCTTGCGAGAGCTCGGGCTGGTACGGCGTGTACGAGGTCGAGAACTCCGAGCGGCCCGCGAGCGCCCAGACGAGCGACGGGATGAAGTGGTCATACGCGCCGCGGCCCGCGAAGCACACGAGGTCGTCGGCGGAGCGATTCTTCGAGGCCAGAGCACGGACGTCATCGAGTATCTCCTGCTCGGTGACGCCATCGGGCAAGGTGAGCGGCTCCGTGAGTCGGAGCCGTTCCGGGATCGACGCGAACAGCTCATCGATCGAGGCGGCGCCGATCGTCGCCAGCATCGCCTCGACGTCGTCCTCGGTGTGCGGCGTGAAGTTCACACCGCCGAGTCTACGGACGCTCCTCGCGAGGGTCGGTGGTCAGCCCGACGCATCTTCGAGCCCGTACTTGGTCACGAGCGAGAGGTAGTCCCGTTGGTAGAACACCTTGCACCGGATCTCGGGGTAGCGCTCCCGCAGCCGGCGCACCTTCCGGTTCTTCTTCGTGACGAGCTTCTGGTTGAGCGTCGTGATCTCGATGTACAGGTCGAACTCCGGCAGATAGAAGTCCGGCGTGAAGCGCTGGACCGGGTTCCCGTCCCGGTCCCAGGCGATCGGGAACGACGTCGGCTCGTAGTCCCAGGCGATCTGATAGAAGTCGAGCAGCCGCGCGAACTGACGCTCGGACGCGTGCGCGAAGCGCGTGATGTCGCTGGGGAGTGGGTCGGTCGAAGGCGCCGCGCTCACGATCCTCCGGCCGCTCGGCGACCACGAGCCTTCGGCTTGGCGAGCTCGCTCTCCACGTCGTCCCAGACCCGGTCGATCGCGATCGCGAAGACGCCCTGGCCGCTGCGGAGCAGGTCGACGACGGCCTCGGTCGAGTGCGCCTCGTAGACGCCTTCGCCGTCGGACATGAGCGTGACCTCGGTAAGGGGCCGGTCCATGTCGCGGAGGTGCTCCACGGCGTTGCGCACCCGCTGCAGCGATACCCCCGTATCGAGCAGGTTCTTGATCACCCGGAGCGTGACGAGGTCCTGGAACGAGTACAGACGCTGGGTGCCGCTGCCCGATGCGTCCCGGATCGAGGGGGTGACGAGCTCCGTCCGGGCCCAGTAGTCCAGCTGCCGGTAGGTGATCCCGACGATCTTGCACACCTCTGGTGCCGCGAACCCCTGTTCGACCATTGGACACGCTCCGTGGGAAGGCGAATCACGACGATGTGATTCGGCAGCGTAGGGCCCATGGGAGCGCCCGTCAAGGCGTCGTGGCAACCCCGCGATGGCACTCAAGTGCACCCCCCGAACGGCCGATGCACCACTCGCCAACCAAGCGACGGCCACGGCGGCGAACCGGAGGGACGACGGCGGATGCGGAGGTTCCGACAGCTCACGACGATCCTGTCGCTCAGCGCCGCGCTGTGTGGCCTCGTACCGCACTCCCCCGCCGGTGCGGCAACGCGCACCACCGAGCGCCACGAGATGCTGGTGCGGACCAACGACAGCCGCTCCGTCTTCGGACGATCGCGCGTCGCGATCGACCGGCACCTGTCGCGGATCGCACGTGACCACTCCGCCTGGATGGCGAGCACCGGCCGGTTCGAGCACACCGCGCACCCTGCGAGCACCTACCTGAAGGGCGTCGACTGGACCTGCTGGGGCGAGAACATCGCGCTGTCCAGCGGCTCGATGCGCGACGTCGAGAAGGCGTTCATGCACAGCCCCGAGCACCGCGCCAACATCCTGGACCCGTGCTTCCGGCACGTCGCGATCGGTGTGGTCCGCGACGGCGACGGCACCGCCTGGGTGACGGTCTTCTTCTACGGCTGAACCGTGCCGGTCACGACGCGAAGTCGTCGGGACTGACGTTGTCGAGGAACTCTCGGAACTTCTCGACCTCTTCGTCTTCCTCGCCCGGGATCAAGATCGCGGCCTCGTCGAGAACCTCCTCGGCCGCGTAGATCGGGACCGCCATCCGCACCGCGAGCGCCATCGCGTCCGAGGGCCGCGCCGAGATCTCGAGCTGGTCGCCGTTGCGCTCGAGGGTGATCATCGCGTAGAAGGTGCTTTCGCGGAGCTCCGTGACGACGATCTGGACGATCCGCACGGTGAGGTCCTCGAGCATCGTCTTCATCAGATCGTGGGTCATCGGGCGCGGGGTCGCGACGCCCTGCAGTGCCATCGCGATCGAGGCGGCCTCGGCCGGGCCGATCCAGATCGGGAGGTAACGCTCCCCCTCGCGCTCCCGAAGTAGCACGATGGGCTGGTTGGTCGGCAGTTCGACCCGGACCCCCGTGAGCTCCATCTCGATCATCGCTCTCCAGGCAGGGTATCGAGGGGTCCGAACTCGGGCAAGCGTCAGGCCGCGGGCAGCACCAGCGGCACGAGCACATCCGGGTCGGCGCGCAGCGCATCGAGGTCGCTCACCTGCACGATGTCCGGCAGGTTGCGGTACCGCTCCTGGAAGTCGAGGCCGTAGCCGACGACGAAGGCGTCGGGACACTCGAAGCCGGCGTACCGAGGCGTCAGGGGGACGATCCGTCGGGCCGTCTTATCGAGCAAGGTGCAAAGCTCGACGCTCGCGGCACCGCGGGCGCCGAGCGCACCGAGCAGGTAGCGCGATGTGAGACCCGTGTCGACGATGTCCTCGACGAGCAGCACGTCCCGGCCCGCGAGATCGATCTCGACGTCGAGCAGGATCTGCACGCGACCGAGCGACTCCTCGGCGTCGCCGTACCGGCTGATCGCCATGAACGAGGTCTCCAGGCGCAGGTCGATTGCACGCACGAGATCAGCGAGGAACATCGCGCCGCCTTTCAGCACCGTGACGAGCACGGGCTCTCGCCCCACATAGTCCCCGGTGATCGTGCGGCCGAGCTCTGCCACCCGGCGGCGAACGTCCTCGCGTCCGTACAGGACGCGTCCGACCTCCGCCATCGGCCGGAGGGTAGCAGCTGCTCTGCGTCGCTCGTCCGCGGGCTCACGCCGCCAGCGCCCCGACCGCGTCGACGACGGCCCCACCGATCGCCCCGGCCGCGCGGGCCCACCAGGGTCCTTCGCTCGGCGGCGGTGGCGGTACGTCCGGGACGATCAACGGGACGGAGCCGAGCACGCTGCCGCCGTCTCTGACGACCAGCGTCGCGACGCGATCGCGCGGTGCGGGCGGGAAGGCCGCGCGCGGATCGACAGCCACCCGTTCCGTGCGATCGCCCGACCGGACGGGCACGAGCCGGGTGAGATCGCGGGCGGCGACAACCGGGACCGTTCCGCCGCGGATCGCCACCACGCCCGCCGACGCCCCCGCCGCAACGACGGTGTCGGTCCGCCAGCCCTCGAACCCGTAGTTCAGCAGCGCGGCTGCAGGCGAGAACGCCTCGCGGTCGGCGCCGAGGACGATCGCGACGAGGTGGCGTCCGTCGCGGGACGCGGTGGCGACCACGCAGGCGCCCGCCCCTGCGGTGGTGCCGGTCTTCATGCCGGTCGCGGATCGGTCGAGCCACAGCAAGGCGTTGCGGTTCTGCACGATGCGATCGTGGCCGTGGCGCGATGCGATGCGGTGGAACCGCGTTCCGACGATCGCTCGAAGGATGTGGTCCTGTTCGACGGCGCGCGCGAGCGTCAGCAGGTCGCGTGGCGTCGATGTACCGTCGTCGTCGAGACCGCTCGCGGAGGCGACACGGGTCTCGGTCATCCCGAGCGAGGCCGCGCGCGCGTTCATGTGGGCGACGAACGCGGCCTCGCTCCCGTCGACGGCGATCGCGAGCTCGAGGGCGGCGTCGTTCGCGCTGCCGAGCAGCAGGCCGTACAAGAGGTCATCCACATCGATCCGCTCCCCCGCTCGCAGGCCGAGCGTCGAGGACGCCCCGAAGTCGTGCCGCTCGAACTCGGCACGCGGATCGACCCGCAGCACACGGTGCAGCGGCAGCGCGTCGCGCGCGAGCAGCGCCGTCAGGAGCTTCGTCACGGAGGCGATCGGCCTCGGCGTACGCGGTCGTTGCGCGAACAGGATCTGCCCCGTGTCGAGATCTGCCAGCAGCGCGCCGCGCGCCGCGATGTGCGGCGGGCGCGTCGGATCCGCGGGGGTCGCAAGGACACTCGGGTACGGCGAGAGGCTCCCGCGCGGGGGGACGGGGGTCGGCGGCGGACCGCTCTGCTTCGCCGCGCCGGCGCTGACCGCCACGAACAGCGAGACCACGACGGCCGCGATCGCGGCGAGCCAGGCCGGCCGCGCGCTCACCCGGCGAGGTTGTCGCGCAGCGCGTTGCGGAGCAGCGCCTGTTTGAACTTCCGCGAGGTCGCCGTCAGCTCGCCGAGCGTCTGGGTGGCGGCGCGGCGCGCGTCGGGGTTCTTCTGGCGAAGCGTCGGGGCGACGAGAGCTTCGAAGAAGGCGGATTCACGATCCGCGAAGTGCTTGTACATCGTGAGGTGCCGCGGCTCGATCCCGAACCGCAGGAAGTCCTTCACGATCGACAACGTGACGTAGTCGTCGCCGTCGTAATACTTCCCTCCCTCGGGACCGTGCGAGCACACGATGCCGAAGGTCTCGAGCTCCTTGATCCGGTCGCGGTCCACCCCGGTGGCTGCCGCCATCTCCTCCAGCGACATCTGCAGCCCCGTGGGAGCCTCGGCGAGGTCCTCTCCCCCGCCGCCGGGATCGCCCCCCGCCGCGGCCTGCTCGAGCGTCGGCGGCTCCTCCTCGTTCCCGTTGTCCGCCTGCAGGAGCCGCTCCTTGATCACCTTGAGAGGCAGGTACTCATCGCGCTGCAAGCGCAGGATCGACTTCAGCCGCTCGACGTCCTCGACGTAGAACTTGCGGTAGCCCGACGGCGTCCGCTCCGGGGTGATCAGACCCTCCGACTCGAGGAACCGGATCTTCGAGATCGTGATGTCGGGGAACTCCGTCTTGACGTTGACGAGGACCTCGCCGATCGATTGATAGTTGCGCGTGCCGGCCATGGACCTCTAGTCCTCCTGTCGATCCGCCGCGAAGAAGGTGAGCTTGAACTTGCCGATCTGGAGCTCGTCGCCGGTGGCGAGCTTCGTCTCGTCGACCTGCTCGCCGTTGACATACGTGCCGTTGAGGCTGCCGCTGTCGACGACGAACCAGGCGTCGTCGCGGCGCTGGACGATCGCGTGACGCCGCGACACGGTCACGTCGTCGAGGAAGATCGCGCTGCGCGGATCGCGGCCGACCGTCGTCTCGTCGTCCTTCAGCAGGAACGTCGATCCAGCGTTGGGCCCACGCTTGACCAACAGCAGAGACTGTCCCGGCGTGAGCTCATCGTTGGGGAACGGGAACTCCTCGGAGCCTTCATCGTCGGTTTCGATCGCCGGCAAGGACACGGTGACGTCTTCGTGGAGTGGATGGCCACAGTCGACGCAGAAACGCGCATCGTCTCGGTTGGGATGTCCACAGCGGCTACAGAACAAGGTGAACGTCTCCTCCGCCCACGGGTCCCGTGGGGGTCGAGGCTCCGCTCGAACCCTCGACCCTGACCGTCGGCGCGACCGTATCCTACGGCACCAGAAGCCTCAAGGGAGCGATCGCGCCACCCTCAACCCGTTGCATGTGCCGACCTCGACGCCGGGTCGATGGTGCATCAGCCCTCGAGGGTTGGCGCTATGAACCGCCGCTCTCGACCAGTGCTCGGTAGGCGGCGGCATCCAGGAGCGCTTCGACCGCGGCCGCGTCGCTCACCTCGATCACGACGAGCCAGCCATCGCCGTAGGGTTGCTCGTTGACGAGCTCGGGCCTGTCCTCGACCAAGGGATTGCGTTCGACGATCGTGCCGGAGACGGGGCTGTAGACGTCGGAGACCGATTTGGTCGACTCGACCTCGCCGAGCGGCTGATGCGCGTCGACCGTCGCCCCCACCTGCGGGAGATCGACGTAGACGACGTCGCCGAGCGCGTCCTGCGCGAAATCGGTGATACCGACCCGGACACGGGCGCCCTCCGCGCGCGCCCACTCGTGTTCCTTCGTGTACCGAACGTCTTCCGGGAACTCCACCTGACCTCCTCTGGCTCGTCGCGGGCCGAACGATACCCCCGGATCAGCTCGCGAGCGCGTCGCGTACGTCGCCCGCGTACACGGCGGCGGCCACGTAGTACTCGACGATGCCGACCGCGAAACACACCCAGCCGACCGCGGTCGCGGCGGCGGCGAGCGGCGATCCGAGCTCGCCCCAGGCGATCGCTGGAACCGCCACCATCAAGGAGAACGTCGCGACCTTGCCTATCCAGCGCACGTCGATGCGCACATGCCGGCGCACCAGGACGACGAGCCCCGCGCCGATCACGACGGCGTCCCGCAGCAAGATCAGGGCCGCCGCCCACACCGGCAGGACCCCCCGCACGGCCAAGGCCACGATGCCGGCGGCCAGCGCGAGCCGGTCGGCGACCGGATCGAGGATCTTGCCGAGTTCAGAGACCTGTCCGGTCCGCCGCGCGATCGTCCCGTCA
>JBKPRM010000026.1:0-6935 GCA_046734555.1 Actinomycetota bacterium
CGTGTACCTGGTGGCGGCGTACGTGCTCCGCAGCCACGCCGGCGATGCGGTGCCGCCGCTGACGGCAGGCAGCATCGTGGCCTTTACCACCCTGCAGTCTCGCCTGTTCTTCCCGATCGGCTCGATGCTGCAGGTCTCGACCGAGGTGCAGTCCTCGCTCGCGTTGTTCGACCGGATCTTCGAGTACCTCGACATGCAACACGAGATCGTGGACGCGCCGGACGCCGAGGGGCTCGTCAACGTCCGCGGCGAGGTGGAGCTCGAGCACGTCCGCTTCCACTACGAGCGCGACGATCCGGTGCCCGAGGGGGAGGAGCCAGCGGCGATCGAGCGAACCTGGACGCTCGACGACGTGTCGTTGCGGATCGAGCCCGGGCAGCTCGCGGCTCTCGTCGGACCGAGCGGCGCCGGCAAGACGACGATCACCTACCTCGTACCGCGCATGTACGACGTGCAGGAGGGGGCGGTGCGGATCGACGATCGCGACGTGCGGTCGCTGAAGTTGGAGTCGATCGCCGACGCGATCGGCATCGTCACGCAGGAGACCTACCTGTTCCACGACACGATCCGCCGGAACCTGCTGTACGGGCGTCCCGGCGCGACGCAGGAGGAGCTCGAGTCGGCCGCGATCGCGGCCAACATCCACGACCGCATCTCGCAACTGCCAGAGGGGTACGACACGGTGGTCGGGGAGCGCGGGTACAAGCTGTCGGGTGGCGAGAAACAGCGCCTGGCGATCGCGCGCGTGATCTTGAAGGACCCGAAGATCTTGATCCTCGACGAGGCGACCTCCTCGCTCGACACGACGTCGGAGCGGTTGGTGCAAGCCGCGCTCGAGCCGCTGATGGAGGGGCGGACGACGATCGCGATCGCGCATCGGCTCTCGACGATCCTCGCGGCCGACGTGATCTTCGTGATCGATCGCGGCCACGTCGTCGAGCGGGGACGCCACGACGAACTGTTGGCTGCCGGCGGGCTGTATGCCCAGTTGTATGAGCAGCAGTTCGCGGAACAGTCGGAGTCACCGCCGAGCACCTTGCGGCTCGCTGAGTAGCCCGGCTCGGGCGTCGCTGTCGGCAGCGCGACCTCGGAGGAACGCGATCGACCGGTCGGCCAGGAGCTATTGCGGCGCAGCGTCTCCGAGAGAAATCTGCTCGGGATGGTCAATATCGTTGACCACATCGGGAGCCGCGTCCAAGATGCCTGAGTGACCGATATCACCCGTCTGCTCCTCGAGGCGAGGCGCTCCCTGGCGACGGAATTGGACGCTGACCTGGGCGAACGTGGCTACCCGGACCTGCGGCCCGGCCACGCCGCGCTGTTCCTGTCGGTCGATCGCCGCTCGGGCTCCCGGCTCACGGATCTGGCCGAGCAGACCCGGCTCACGAAGCAGGCGATGATGTCGATGGTCGATGACTTGGAGTCCCGCGGATACGTCCGCCGGGTCCCCGATCCAGCCGACAACCGGGCCAAGCTGGTGCGCCTGACCGCCCATGGGCGGCGCGCCGCCGCTGAGTGCCGGCGGGCGATCCAGGCTCTGGAGCAGCGCACGCGACGGATGCTCGGGGACCGGAGCTACGACGCCCTCCGAGAGGCTCTCGAGCTCCTCGCCGAGCCGATCGAACCTTTCTAGGACTCCCACCCTCCTGGATCGCCACCGGCAGGCCCCTTGCGCTGGCCGGTACGCCCACGGGACGATGTGTCGATGCGCCGCCCCCGTCCGCACGTCCTGGTGCTCATCGCCACGTTGGTCGCTGCGGCGGTGCCGCTCGCCTCGGCGCCCGCGAGCGCGGCGACGTCGGTCGGGTTCGGCAAGTCCTCGCTCGCGGGTGCCTCGTCGGAGTTCCCGACGAGCCTGCAGTTCGGACCGGACGGGCGGCTCTACGTCGCCGATATGACCGGCACGATCCGCGTGTACACGATCGAACGGACGGACCGGGATCGGTACGCGGTCACCGCGACCGAGACGATCGACCGGATCGCGCGGATCGCGAACCACGACGACGACGGGACCCCCCGGCCCGACCTGACCGGGCGCCTCGTGACCGGGCTCCTCGTCGTCGGATCTGCCTCGAACCCGGTCATCTACGTCACGTCCAGCGACCCGCGGCGCGGCGGAGCGAAGTGGGGAGGCGATGTCGGTCTCGACACGAACTCCGGCACGATCACGCGTCTTCGCTGGAGCGGCTCGCGCTGGGTCGGACGCGAGCTCGTGCGGGGACTGCCTCGCTCGGAAGAGGTACACGTCCCGAACGGGCTCGCCCTCGACCCCAAGACGAGGACCCTCTACGTGGCGGTCGGCGGCAACACGAACATGGGAGCGCCATCGGTCGCCTTCGCGGAGCTTCCCGAGTACGCGCTCTCGGGCGCGATCTTGTCGATCGATCTGGATGCGATCGGCTCGACCACCTACGACCTCCCGACGTTGGACGACCCCACCCGCGCCGGCACCGCCGACGCGAACGACCCCTTCGGGGGGAACGACGGCTTGAACCAGGCCCGCCTCATCCCGGGGGGCCCCGTCCAGATCTTCTCGCCCGGCTATCGGAACCCGTTCGACCTGGTCCGCGTCAACGGGCGGCTGTACGCCACCGACAACGGTCCGAACCGAGGCGCGGGCGGCCCGCCCGAGGGCGACGGCACCGCCGCGTGCACGAATGCGGTTCAGGAGCTCGGCATCACCGCCGACGACAGCCTCCACCTGGTGGAGGCGGGCGACTACGGGGGGCATCCGAACCCAACCCGCGGGAACACCGCCAACACGTTCGGCGGGCAGTCGCCGGTTCCATCTTCCGATCCCGCACAGTGCACGTGGCTAGAGCCGGGACCCGCGCGCGGCTCCCTCGCGACGTTCGTCCGATCGATCGACGGCGTGGACGTCTATCGCGCGACGAATTTCGGTGGCGCGATGAAGGGCGACCTGCTGATCGCGGGCTACTCGAAGAACGAGATCTATCGGATCGGCTTGAACGCCGCCGGCGACGCCGTGACGTCCAACGAAGCCTTGTTCTCCAACGTGGGGGAGCACCCGCTCGACGTGACCACGCAGGGTCCCGCAGAGATCTTCCCCGGGACGATCTGGGTCGCGGACCAGGCGCTCAGCACGATCACGGTGTTCGAGCCGAACGACTACGGCGGCACGCCCGGCCCGTGCACCGGCCTGGACGACACGACGCTCGACGACGACGCGGACGGCTTCTCGAACGCCGATGAGATCGACAACGGCACGGACCCGTGCAGCGCGGGAGACATCCCGGCGGACCACGACAACGATCGGGTCAGCGATCTGAACGATCCCGATGACGACAACGACTCGCTGCCGGACACATCCGATGCGTTCGCCTGGGACCCCGACAACGGCACGACGACGACGCTTCCCGTGTCGGTGGCCTGGGACCCCGTGCCGGCCGGTCTCGAGGGGATCGCCGCGACCGGGTTCAGCGGCCTGATGACCGACGGCGCGACGGATTATCGGCGGCTGTTCGATCCCGACCTGATGGCGGTCTCGACCGCCTCCGGAACGCTCTCGATCGACGAGGTGGGGCCCGGCACCGCCGAAGGCCCGGGGAACGATCAGCATTTCGGGTTCCAGCTCGGTGTGTTCGTGCCGGACGGCTCCCCGGCCTTCCGGCTCGCGGGGCGTGTCCTCGCACCGTTCAGCGGACTGACCCCGCAGCCCGGGCAGGAGATGGGGATCATGCTCGGGCCGGGCGATCAGGACGACTTCGCCGAGGTGGTCGTGGGCGCCGGCAACGGGTCCGGCGAGGTTCGGTTCCGGCTCGAGGTCGCAGGGCAAGCGATGACGACACAGGCGCTGCCGGTGTCGCTGCCGGGACCCGACGCGGTCGACGTGTCGTTCCGCGTCGATCCGGTCCACGCCACGATCCGGGCCCGGTACGTGGTGATCTCGGGCGGGGCCGCGGGACCGACGGTTCCGCTGGGTCCGCCCGTCGCCGTTCCGAACTCCTGGCTCTCCGACGCCTCCCTCGCGGTCGGTCTGATCTCGTCCACGCACGGTGCCGACCCCTTCCCCGCGACGTGGGACTTCCTGCGGGCACGCGAATGAGGCCGGCCGGGGCGTCGCGGGCGGGAGCCGTCCCGTAGCATCGATCCATGCCACAGGAGGCCACGGGCAAGACCGGCGTCCCGTCGGACAGGCGGCAGAAGCCCGAACGCCCGCGCGACGAGCTCGGACGGCCGCTCCCGTGGACCGAGCCCTCGCGGCTGCATCTGCCGGACTTCGACGCGATGTCCCTCGACGAGAACGATCGCGAGGCACGCCGTTTCCTCCGTGAACGCAACTTCTTCGGTGCCCACGAAGCATGGGAGACGGCGTGGAAGAAGGCGAAGGGCACGGGTGAAGAGGAGCTGTTCAAGGGGCTCTCGCAGATGGGCGCCGGATACGTACACCTGCTGCGCGGCAACGCACATGGCGCGATGACGCTGCTCAGGCGCGGTGCGATGCGGATCGGCGGGTATCCCGACGGCGAGCGAGGTCTCCAGACGAGGGCGCTCGCGACCCGGCTGGAGGATGACGCCTTGGCCGTCGAGGCCGGTCTCCTCGTTCCGGGGCCGGAAGCCGCGTTCGAACCCCCCGACGTGTAGCCTGGTACGACCGGTGCGCCCCCGCGTTCCGGCGGAGGAATCATGGCCGACCAGCGTCTCGAGATCGAGTGGAAGGGGCGGACGGGTCCGTTCCCGTTGATCCTCGGTCCCGGTGTGTTCAGCCCGACCGCCACGAGCAAGACCCTCGCCGAGGCGATCGAGATCGAGCCGGGCGACACCGTCATCGATGTAGGCTGCGGCAGCGGCGTTCTCGCGTTCGTGGCCGCCAAGCTCGGTGCCGCCAAGGTCTACGGGGTCGATCTGTCCCATCGCGCCGTCGAGGCCGCCCGGGACAACGCCAAGCGGCTCGGGTTGGAGCACATCTGCGAGTTCCGGGAGGGCGACCTGCTCGAGCCCGTCCGCGATGTGTCGGCGACCGTGCTGATCGGTGACGTCTCGGGCATCCCCGACGACATCGCCGCCGAGTCCGGCTGGTTCGACGAGGTGCCCTCCGGGGGCCCGACCGGTGCCGAGCTGCCGACCAAGTTCGTGCGCTCGATCGGCGACACGCTCGCGCACGGTGGCCGTCTGTACCTGCCGACCGGCACGATCCAGTACGAGCGCCCGATCCTCGAGGCCGCCCACGACGTGTTCGGCGACAACGTTCGCTCGATCATCGAGCGCGAGTTCCCCCTGCCGGATCTCGTCGCGAAGTCCAAGGCGGTCACGCAGCTCGTCAAGGACGGTTTCGTGAGCTTCCGTCAGCGGGGCAGCCGATGGCTCTGGCAGCTCCGGATCTGGCGCTGCGAGCGCGACTGACTCAGTCCGCGGGCCGCAGCACCGCCACCGCGCCGACGTCGTAGCCGGCCGCCCGAAGGTGCTCCGCGCCACCGCGGTCGATCGCGAGCACGATACGGCGGACGTCGGCGCCCGCGTCGGTGAGGACCTCGGCCGCTCGCTGCACCTGTTGGCCGGTCGTGCTCACGTCTTCGAGCAACGTCGTGACGGCGCCCACATCGATGTTCCCTTCGACCTGGGCTCGGGTGCCGTACTCCTTCGGGCGCTTGCGGATGACCGCGACCGGCAGCCCGGTCTCGAGCGAGACGGCCGCGACCAGTAGCATCGCGGCGCCCTCAGGGGCGCCGAGCAGCTCGGTACCGGGTGCGAGCAGGTCGGCGACCGCGTGGGCCACGTCGCGCAGGAGGTCGGCGCGCGTGAGGAACCGGAACTTGTCGAAATAGACCGAGGACGTGCGGCCGGATGAGAGCGTGAACTCGCCGTGCAGCTCGGACGCCTCGACCATCCGCTGCACCAGGTCATCGGCCACGGCGCGTGAGCATAATCTGCAGGCACGATGCCGGCGACCGACACGAACCAGCGCAGCTGGTACGAGGCGTTCGGCAGGCGGCTGTTCTTCGCGCTGGACCCCGAGCGATCCCACCGCGTCGCCGTGGCGATGTTGCGCCTGCCCCTCCCGTGGTCCCGCATCGGCCACGCCGTGGCCGATCCGTCGCTCGCGACCACCCTCGCGGGCGTCCCACTCGCCAACCCGATCGGGTTGGCGAGTGGCTTCGACAAGGCCTGCGAGCGGTTCGCCCCGCTCGGCCGGCTCGGGTTCGGCTACGTGGTCGGCGGCACGATCACGCTCGAGCCGCGCCGGGGCAACGCCGCGCCGCGGATCGCACGCGACCCGGCCAGGCGCGCGATCGTCAACGCGATGGGTCTGCCGAACCCCGGTGCCGCTGCGGCCGCCGCGGCGCTGTCCCGGCAGCCGCGCACCTGCTCGCGATGGGTGTCGCTCGCCGACGAGCAGCTCGACGACGCGTGCGCGGCGCTCGACCTCGTCGCGCCGTTCGTCGACGCGGTCGAGCTGAACGCGAGCTCACCCAACGCCGGGTGGGCGCATCGAGCCGATCACGTCGGCGGCTTGGTGGAGGCGATGCGCGGGCGCGCCGATGTCCCGCTGGTCGTCAAGGTGCCTCCCTTCACCGATGACGAGGGGCGAGAGGGCGTGCTCGAGATCGCGCGCGCCGCCCGTGAGGCCGGCGCGCAGGCGATCACCGCCTCGAACACCGTCCCGGTGGCCGACCCGAGGATGTCCACCGGCCGAGGCGGCCTGTCCGGTGGTCCCCTGACGGCGAACACGCCCGAGATCGTGCGCGCCGTCCGCGAGGCCACCGAGGGGAGCCTGCCGATCAACGCGTGTGGCGGGATCTTCACCACGGCGGACGCCCGAGCCTGCCTCGAGGCCGGGGCGAGCACGGTCCAGGTCTACACCGGACTGATCTACGAGGGTCCCGCGATCGCGGGGCGCCTAGCTCGGGGTCTCCTTTCCCGCTGAGCCAGCTCGTGTTGCGGGCTCGCCGAGCCACCGTCAGACTGTGCCACCA